>CANKNK010000010.1 GCA_947483455.1 Comamonadaceae bacterium
ATCGACTGGCCCCGCAATGGCAGCGGTGGCCACCAACCCAGCTCCTACGCATCGCGCGGAAAACATTTCGCCAAAAAAGCAACGGTTGACGCTGCCGTGTACCGATATTTTGCACCGACCACTTTGTGGAGCGTTGAATAAATTCATAGGCTTGCACTATTGTATTCATGTTTAACCTTAAATAAAATCAAATTTCACAAATTTTTCTTTTAAAATAATTATTGCGTTTTGTGTAGTGATTAATACAATAAAAACAAATAACTTTGTTGGAGTTCACTATGCGTTACTACACCCCACGGGTCTTGTGCTGGGCACTAGGCTTTTTTCTCTCTCCTTGGGTTTGGGCGCAAATGCCCGAAGCACAGGGGGCGTCTCTTGCTCGCAATGTTCCTACCCAGGTGATGGCAGAGCGCTATATCGTGACCTTGTCCAAGGACACGGCCGATGTGCAGGCCCAGGGTGAAGCGGTCATGCGAGGCCGGGGTGGACTGATTCACCAGTATTTCAAAAACGGGTTCAAGGGATTTGCCGCCACGATCCCCGCCACCGAACTCGACGCTGTGCGCAAAAATGCCAAGGTGTTGTCCGTGGAGGCTTTCCCCATGTTGGGGCTCCATGCGGCGGGATCGCCCGAGCACCAGACCAGCTGGGGGGTGAACGGAAAGACGCTGATCGGCGGCGGGCTGGAGGCTACAGCGGGATCAAAGACAAGCGCCGCTGCCCCTCTTAGCGTGCCTGCGCAGAGCAGCGCGCCCAAGGTCCCAGCCCTGGAGGTCAAAGCGGCTCCACAGGAGGTAGCCAGCTTTCGCTTTCTGCCAGCCAAGCCCATTGCCGATCGCTACATAGTCACCCTCTCAAGAGATGTGGTCGATACGCAGACCGAATCCGAGACGCTGATGCGCGGCCGTGGCGGGCAGGTGCACCGCCATTTCAAAAATGGCTTTAGGGGGTTTACGGCGACGATTCCGGCTGCCGAGCTGGAGCGGGTGCGCAGGCAGCCCCATGTGCTGGCGGTGGAGCCAGACCAGCTGGTACAGCTGAACGAGGCGGTGTCGATAGAGCCCCAAGCGGCCTGGGGCCTAGACCGCATCGACCAGGTGGACAGGCCGCTCGATTCGCAATACGCATTTAAGAACTCGGGCGCCGGCGTGACGGCATTTATCGTCGATACCGGTATCCGTGCCGACCATGCCGAGTTTGCCGGACGCGTGTTGTCCGGCTACAGCTTGGTCAATGATGGCAATGGCACCAGCGATTGCCACGGGCATGGCACGCATGTGGCAGGTATTGTGGGCGGTAACACCTGGGGCGTGGCAAAAGGTGTGAAGTTGGTGCCCGTGCGGGTGATGGACTGTGCCGGCGCCGGCTCGGTAAGCAGTGTAATTGCCGGCTTGGAATGGGCGGCCAATACCAATTTGCGCCCAGCGGTAGTGAACCTCTCGCTAGGCAGTGGCACCTCGGTGGCGCTCAATGCCGCTGTGGCTGCTGCGGTGGCAAAAGGCTTGGTCGTGGTGGTAGCAGCGGGCAATAGCGCAGTGGACGCCTGCACCACCTCGCCTGCCAGCGAGCCCACAGCCATTACCGTGGGCGCAACGACCAGCGCCGACACCAAAGCCAGTTATTCCAATTACGGTGCTTGTGTGGATATTTTTGCCCCGGGCTCGTCGATCACGTCGGCTTGGTACACCAGCACGAATGCCAGCGCCACCATGAGCGGTACCTCAATGGCCAGCCCGGCCGTAGCCGGCGTGGCGGCCTTGGCTTTGCAAAGCAACCCCGCAGCGACACCGGCGGCGGTGGCCAAGTATTTGGTGGACAACGCCAGCACCAACAAGCTCAGCAACCTAGAAGCAGGTTCACCCAATAAGCTGGTGTACTCGATGGCAGGGGGAGTGCCCGGCGTGATTCCGATCAAGACCGTGGCTATCAGCAGCATGGGCTACAGCACAAACGCGCCTTCGCGACCCATAGGCGTGTGGCTTGCGACCATCAAGGTAGCGGTTCGCGACGTCAATAGTGGCGCGCCGGTGGCCCATGCCCAAGTGACCATCAACCAGCTGCCCGGCGGCAAAGCGACCTGCACCACCGATGCCAATGGTAGCTGCGCGGTGGCCAATTTCTTTGACACCGCAGCGACCATCACCGTAGAAAGCATTAGCGGCAGCTACCTGGCGTATGACGCCTCGCAAAATCTAGCGGTACAGCTGCGATTGCCCCAACCGCCTTTTGGGGTCTATGCCATACCCACCAAGATCAAGGGCTAAGGCTGCGCATGCTGGGGCCAGGCCGCCGGCCTGGGTGTCCGTCAAGGCCAGGGGCAGGACGTTAAAAACGTCTTTGGCCGCCGCAGCGCACCCCTGGCCAAGGGCGCCTGCGCTAAGCTGCCGTTGGCGATGCGGCGGCTTCCATTGCCTGAAAGCGGGAATTAGGTACATTTGTACCCCTACTTTTCCACTAGCTAAAAAACGGCTCAGCGCTATGCACGTACTTACTATCGAAGGCAAAAACATTGTCGCGTCGGAGGCCATGCCGCTGCATTTGCCAGGGCAGGGCTATGTGTGGCTGAGTTTCAGCCGCCGCGAATTTGAGGTCAAGCAAACTGAGATTCACGAGATGCTGGAGCGCTTATGCAAAACGCAGCTCTTTGATTTGCATGTATCCGATTTGCTCAACAACCAGTTGCCCTCCCATTACGACTACACCAACGAATACGACCTACTGGTGTTTCGTCGCCTGGCGCGCGGGCGCACGGAAACGGATGTGGCCAACCCGGGCCAGATATTGCACCGCGCCAGCAGCAAAGGCGGCCCGCCGATACTGCGCCGCATAGACACCAGCCCCATTGGCTTTGTGGTGCTGGATCGGGTGGTGATTTCGGTGCATCCAGCAGATTGCACAGTGCGCGATACCTTTGCCAGCCGCCTGCTGCATAGCGGCGCTAATCACACGGCGGGTCGGGTACCCGCCAATCCGGCCGATTTGATGCTGCGCATGATTGGCGTCATGGTCGATGGCTATCTTGATTTGCGCCGCGAGCTAACGCGCCAGTTGGACCATTGGCAAAGCGAGCTGATCAACCCGCGCACGCGTTTCAATAACTGGAGCGCCCTGCTCGATTCGCGCCTGACCCTGCACTACCTGGACGAAGTCTGTGAAGACCAGCGCGCCGCGGTACAAGATTGGATTGACGCCCTCGACGCCTGGCATGAAGACGCCACCTTGTCGTCTAAAGAACTGGAAATGCTGCGGGTGCGCAGTCGCGATGTGTTGGAGCATATTGAACGGGTAGTGCACCACGTCAGCCGCTTAGAGCAAAGCGCTGAAGCCGCCGTGCAGATGCACTTCAATGTGCAAAGTAACCGTAACAATGATGTCATGAAGACCTTGACGGCGCTCACCGCCATTTTTCTGCCGCTGAACTTGATTACCGGATTCTTTGGGATGAATTTTGCGCACTTCCCATTTCTGCAGTCCGACCTCGGCTTGGCGCTGACCGAGGGGTTTATGGTGCTGTTAACGCTGGGACTGGTGGCCTATTTTTGGATGCACAACTATCTGGGAAGCAGCAAAAGCAGCAAAAATGAAGACCGATAGGGCATTCAATTACACACAATTGTCACAATACTTTCATATCGATGGGCGACATTTGCGCCCATGTCGTCTTCACCGTCCGTAGCCATCGCCATAGCCCATGCCCGAAAAAGCTTTGGCCGCACACAGGCACTGGACGGGGTCAATTTACAAATACAGGCCGGCGAGTGTGTAGGACTATTAGGCGCCTCGGGATCGGGTAAATCCACCCTGCTGCGCAGCATCTGCGGCCTAGAGTTGCTCGATGGCAAAGACAGCGCGGTAGCGTTGTTTGGGAAAACCTTGCAAGCTAGTAGCGCGCTGAGTTCGGACGTGCGCACATTGCGGCGCCAAACCGGCATTATTTTTCAGCAGTTCAATTTGGTCGGACGCATGGGCTTGCTCAGCAATGTGCTGACGGGGCTGCTGCCGCATATGCCGCTGTGGCGCGTTCTGAGCGGCACATTTACCCGGGAACAGCAACTGCAGGCACTCCAAGCCCTTGACTCGGTGGGACTTGCCGACTACGCGCACCAGCGCGCCTCGACGCTCTCAGGTGGTCAACAGCAGCGCGCCGCCGTGGCCCGCGCGCTAGTGCAAGGCGCGCGTATTTTGCTAGCCGATGAGCCGGTGGCTTCGCTAGACCCGGAGTCCGCACGCCGCGTGATGTACTTGCTCAAGCAGCTCAACCAGCAAAACGGCATGACCTTGGTGGTGAGCCTGCACAACGTGGCCATGGCGCGCCAGTATTGCTCGCGCATCGTCGCGCTGCGCGCAGGCGCCGTGGTGTTTGACGGCTCGCCCGCCGGTTTGACCGATACCCATTTGCGCGATCTGTACGGCAGCCACAGCGAGGAATTACTCCTAGAAGAGGGGCATGTACCGCTGAGGTCGGCCCATCGCGAAATCCCCGTTCCCGCGTAATTCCAAACCGTTTTTTCTGTTTCTATCTAAAGGAGTTTTGTGATGAAACCAATGCGTGTTGTATTTGCTTTGACCCTGCTCTCGGCCAGCCTGCTGGCAGCAGCCCAGGAGATCAACTTCGGTGTGATTTCTACCGATTCGGCCAGTGTGCAGCGCGAGCGCTGGGAGCCACTGTTTCGCGATATGGAGAAAAAAACGGGTCTAACGGTCAAGGCTTTTTACGCGCCCGACTATGCCGGAGTGGTCGAAGCCATGCGTTTTAACAAAGTACAAGTCGCCTGGTATGGCAATAAAGCTGCGATAGACGCAGTGGACCGCTCCAATGGTGAAGTCTTTGCTCAAATCCTGCGTTCCGACGGCTCTTTGGGCTACCACTCCTTGCTGATCACCCAAAAAGACAGCCCGTACAACAACCTCAATGACGTACTGAAAAATAGCAAGTCGATTAACTTCGGCATTGGCGATCCGGGCTCCACATCGGGCTTTTTGGTGCCTAGCTACTATGTGTTCGCAATGAACAAGGTGGACCCGCGTACCGCCTTTAAAACCATTCGCAACGCCAGCCATGGCGCCAACATCCAGGCCGTACTGGCCAAGCAGGTGGATGTGGCCACCAACAACACCGAAGAGACCGACAAGCTAGAGCAAAGCAAGCCCGAGATGGCCAAAGAGCTGAAGATTATTTGGAAGAGCCCGTTGATCCCGAACGACCCCATCGTATGGCGCAAAGATCTGGACCCGGCAGTGAAAGCCAAAGTCAAGAGCTTCCTGATCGGCTATGGCAAGACCGATGCCGATAAAGAAGTACTGAAAAACATTTACAACTACAGCGGTTTCAAAGAATCCACCAATGACCAGCTGATCCCCATCCGTCAATTGGAATTGTTTAAGGATCGGGTCAAAGTTGAAAACGACGCGCAATACAGTGCCGAAGAAAAGGCACGCTTGCTGGCCGATCTGGACAAAAAACTGGCCGCTTTGGCCAAGTAATCGCGACCAGCCCAGCCCATGCGCACTGGCCAAGCATCCGCAATTCCCAAGGCCGACCGGCTGGAGGGCTTGCTGGCGCAGGCCGGTGCGGGTCGCTCTTCTTGGACGAATACCATCGTTTGGGCTTTGGTATTGCTGACGCTGGCCTGGGCCTGGCAAGGCGCAGAGATGCGCCCTTTAGACCTGATCCGCGATGCGGACAATATGCGGGTCTATGCGCGCGAGTTTTTCCCGCCCAACTTCCACGACTGGCGCATTTACCTGCACGAGATGGTGGTGACCCTGCACATCGCGCTGTGGGGTACGGTGTTGGCGATTGTGGCGGCGGTTCCGCTGGGATTACTTAGCGCGCACAACGTGGCGCCACCTTGGGTGTACCAACCGGTGCGCCGCGTGATGGACTTGTGCCGCGCCATCAACGAGATGGTGTTTGCCATGTTGTTCATCGTGGCGGTAGGTTTGGGTCCGTTTGCCGGGGTGCTGGCTTTGTTTGTACACACCACGGGTACGCTGGCCAAGTTGTTTTCTGAAGCCGTGGAAGCCATCGACGAGCGGCCGGTAGAAGGCATACGCGCCATGGGGGCGCACAAACTGGCCGAAGTGGTTTATGGCATTTTCCCGCAGGTGATGCCCTTGTGGCTGTCCTATTCACTGTACCGTTTTGAGTCCAATGTGCGTTCTGCTTCGGTCGTAGGTATGGTGGGTGCGGGCGGTATCGGCGTGGTCTTGTATGAGGTCATCCGTGGCTTTCAGTATGCGCAAACCTGCGCCGTCTTGCTGATGCTGGCGATCACGGTGACGGTGATTGATATGTTTTCCGCATGGCTGCGCAAACGCTTCATTTAGGCTGGTATAACCCGGTGCGCATCCGCTGGGGGAGTGGTGTATTGCGTACACTGCCCTTGCAACAGGCTAGCGTGGTAGTGGCAGACCGGGCTGCACTGAGCCAGTCCGATGTTTCTTTCTTGCGCGATACCCTAGGCGCGCATGGTGCGGGCTGGGCTTGGTACGAAGGCGGTTTGGCGACGGTGGAGAAAGCCCGGCAATTATGCCAAGCCCTTTGGCCTGCTATGCAGCGCCAGCCCGGCACGACGGTGATTGCCTTGGGTGGTGGCAGCACCTTGGATCTGGCCAAAGCAGTTCGCTACCGCCTGGCCGATGTTGCACTGTGCGCCAGGACCTGGCGCAACAATCAATTGCCGGAGGTCTATGAACGCCACCCCCTGTGGCTGCTACCGACCACAGCGGGCACCGGCAGCGAAGTGACGCGCTGGGCCACGCTGTGGGATACCGACGCACAGCCGGCAGTTAAGCTATCTTGGTCGCCGCTAGACGGCTTTGCCGAGTGCGCGATGGTGGACCCCGACCTGACCCTCAGCTGCCCGTTGCCACAGAGCCGCGATTGCGCACTCGACACCCTGGCACACGCATTGGAATCGCTGTGGAATAAAAAGAGCAATCCGATGACCGAAGCACTGGGGCTGGAAGCGGCGCGTATCGTGATTGCGCAGCTACCGCTCTTGCTGCAAATGCAGGACGCGCATGCGCCGCGCATTGCGCTGGCGCGGGCCAGCGTGCTGGCCGGATTGGCGATGTCACAAACCCAAACTGCCCTGGCGCATGCACTGTCCTATGACTTGACGCTGCACGAAAACATGCCCCACGGCCACGCCTGCGCGGTCTGGCTACCTATGGTCTGGGAATTGGCCCAAGAAGCTTCTAGCGCCTGCGCTGCTTTGCTAGGGCGGGTATTTCAAGACACTAGCGCACCTGGCGCACGGCAGCTGCATCAATGGCTCATCGGCCTGGGCGTCAGCCCGCGAGACCTACGCACCACCTTGGACGGACGGGAACGGCTCAGCCTGGAACTGGGCTCCGCCCGCGGTCGCAACTTTATTGGCTCGCCCACTACAGCGGGCTAGGTAACACATCCATTTTTAGGAGTACAAGGCCATGACGAATCCAAAAGACGACGAACTGGTGCACCGCATCCGCATGGACCTGCTGGACAGCTTCGACGAAGAACTGGAAATGGAGGTAGAGGATCGGGCTTTCAGCTCCGAGGACGCGATTAATGCCACCGATGAGTCACGCGCGGCACGCGCCCACTACTTTCGCGAGCTCTTCCGCTTGCAAGGTGAACTGGTCAAGCTGCAAGACTGGGTCGTAGCCAGCGGACATAAAGTGGTGGTGCTTTTTGAAGGCCGCGATGCTGCGGGCAAGGGCGGCGCCATCAAACGCATTACCCAAAGGCTCAATCCCCGTGTAGCGCGCGTGGCAGCCTTGCCCGCGCCCAACGACCGCGAGCGCACCCAGTGGTACTTCCAGCGCTATGTTTCGCATTTGCCAGCCGCTGGAGAAATGGTTTTGTTTGACCGCAGTTGGTACAACCGCGCTGGGGTAGAGCGGGTGATGGGCTTTTGTACTGATGAGCAATATGAGGAGTTCTTTCGTACCGTACCCGAATTTGAAAAAATGCTGGTGCGCTCAGGGATTCAGCTCATCAAATACTGGTTCTCCATTTCGGACGAGGAACAGCATTCCCGCTTTCTAGGCCGTATTCATGACCCATTGAAGCAATGGAAGCTCAGCCCCATGGACCTGGAGTCACGCAAGCGCTGGGAAGACTACACCGTGGCCAAAGAGGTGATGCTCGACCGCACCCATATTGCCGAGGCGCCTTGGTGGATTGTGCAGGCGGTGGACAAGAAAAAAGCGCGGCTCAATTGCATCGCGCACCTTTTGGCGCAAATGCCGTACGAAGAAATACCACACCCCCCTGTGGTCCTGCCCGCGCGGGTACGGCACGAGGACTATGTGCGGCAAAAGGTAGCCGCAGAGATGTTCATCCCTGAAGTTTACTAAGCCCCAGACTGGCCCCTCTGGGCTAAACCTGGGAACGGTGTTTGCACTGCACTGATTCCCCCACGCGTGCGGACTCGGCGCAAGTACTGGCCGCAGCTGCCTGGCGCTCGAGCCCGCCGGTACGCCCCATTCCCTATTTAGCGATACCCATTCAGACCCAATATTTATTTAACTTTCAATGTCATATTTTTTAAATATGGTTTAAATATGGTTTAAATAAGTGCAGACCCTGCCGGTTTCGCTTGCTCTTGGTGGAACCTTGTACTGGCTTTTCAGTCAATTTCTGTAGCCGATCCTGAGTCATTGGTTCGCCGTGCCGGGCCCGATTGAATTCGGGACCGGTTTCAGGATCGTCGTTATGGTGACAAGCGCACCTCGTCGCTATGGACTCCAGCACCTTTTTGCTTGACCTGCATCAAGTCGCGCCCTCTTAGGCGCGGCAATCCGCAATGAGTTTCCCCAAGATAGTGCATCTAACGCAAGATGCATTTTTGTTCTTGTGATTGGACTTAACTCATGAATCCCCCTGCGATATTGCGCGGCCTGCTGGCTGCTTCGGTCATCTTGCTAACAGCCTGCGGCCCTGCACCCAAGGCGGTATCGGACCCCTACGATGCTTCCAAAATAGAGCTGAAGTCGCCCCCGGCGACATTGGGTACCGTCCGCCATACCGGCCCGTTTGCTAAAGGCGACTCGCTCAATTTTGATGCGCAACTCAAACCGCTAGACACCGCGCCCATTAAATATGTGCAGCTCGATACCAGCCACAAATTGATTGAAATTGCACCCGGGGTGAAGTTCAGTGCCTGGACCTTTGGCGACCAGGTGCCCGGCCCCACCGTTCGGGCGCGGGTGGGCGACAAAATTCACTTCAGCATGACCAACCGCAGCGATGAAACCCTGCCCGCCATGTCGATGGTGGTCGCACCCATGATGCACTCCATGGACTTCCATGCCGCTATGGTGTCGCCCCAGGACAAATACCGCTCCATTGCACCGGGGCAAACGATTGAGTTTGAATTTACCGTGAATTACCCGGGTATCTTTATGTACCACTGCGGTACGCCCATGATTTTGGAGCACATTGCTTCGGGTATGTATGGCGCCGTCATCGTTGAGCCCAAAGAAGGCTACCCCACCAAGGTAGACCATGAGTACCTCCTCATCCAGAGTGAGTTTTATGTGAAGCCCGACCCGGCCGGTCATAAAGTCGATGGGGCGCCGGTGTATGTGCTCGATGCGGATCGCCTGAAGGCGGCACAACCGACCTATACCGTGTTCAACGGCGTGCACAACGGCATGGTGAAAAAGCCGCTGGTGGCCAAGCCAGGCGAACGCGTGCGCTTGTTTGTGCTCAATGTGGGCCCAAGCAAAACCTCCAGTTTTCATGTGGTGGGGACGATTTTTGACCGCGTGTGGCTTGAGGGCAACCCAGACAATCAGATGCGTGGCATGCAAACCGTGTTGCTCGGTTCCAGCAACAGCGCCATCGTGGAGATGATGATTCCAGAGGCGGGTTCTTACATCATGGTGGACCACCATTTCGCCAATGCTTCCCAAGGCGCTATCGGCCTCATATCGACCCTGACCCAGGCCAAACCGGCCGACCTGGAACACCACAATATGGAGGCCAGTAGTGCGCCTAGCGACCCCAAAATCATGCAGGGGAAATTGGCCTTTGAGAGCAAATGCCTGGCCTGCCACTCGATTGGTCAGGGCAAGAAGCTCGGCCCCGATCTAGCTGGCGTGACGCAAAGGCGCAAAGACGATTGGCTAAGCCAATGGCTTACTGCCCCCGAGAAGATGCTGCAAACCGACACCACCGCCAAGGCCCTGCTCAAAGAGTACAACAACATCCCCATGCCCAACCAGGGTCTCAGCAAGCCCGAAATTGCACAATACATCGCCTACTTCCATTGGGCGGACAGCCAAAAAGCCGGCACAGCCAAAGCTGAAGGCGCCCATTGAAACACGCGAATAACCAATGGCGCACGGCCTTGCTGGCCTGTGCCTTGTGTTGCCTGATTCCGACGGCTAGAGCTTGCGGGCATTGTTTGGAGGACCGGGTCGCCTCGGTCTACGACCATGCGTTGGTAGAACACAGCAAACAAAACAAGCAGGTCATGATGTACCTGGTCTGGGACGGACCCGTAGACCGCACTGCCGCAACGCGCCAGTGGCTGCTGAAAGCCCTTGGCGCTGTGCGCGGCGTGGTGGCCCATAGCGTGCGGGTGTCCCTGGAGCCGCCTACTATTGCCCTGGCCTATGACCCGCTGCAAACCCGCTCGGCCGACTTGGAAAAGGCGTTGCAAGGCAAGCTCTCCGCCAAAGGCATGACCGCCAGCGCCTTGCCGATGTAGAAAAGACGGGATGTTGTCCACGGCGGCGAAGGCTAAGTAGGCGGTAATATGCGAGAACCGCCCCAGGCGCGGGCCACCCTTGCAACGAAAAAGCCCAGCTAGGGCACTGCCATTGACATGCTGACTATCGAACTGCTGAACGCCTGCGCGCAATTTTCCGCCTTTGACCAACAAGGCCATTGCGCGCTGCGCGCACCGGGTTTGTACGCTTTGGCCCGCATGAAAGCGAAGACCAAAGATTTGCAAGCCTTTGTGCAAATCTATGACCCGCAATTACAAGCCAGCCCTGCCTGGGAGGCCTGGCCTGCCGGTGAAGCCTGGGGCCATGCCTTGGGGCAGCGCAGCGCCTGGTCCAAGTACCGCGATATGTTCTTCCAATGGCTGGCCTACGAGGGTGCAGGACGGGTGTTGACCCAGGCATTGCCGCGCTTGACCCTGTCGTGCGGTGCAGCAGGCTTTGACGGCTTGCTGCGCACCGCTTATGCCGTGGAGGCGCGCCACCACCATGAGTTGGCCGATGCCCTGGCCATGTGGGCCTGCTGCTGGCAGGCGCGCGCGCCGCTCCCAGCTGCGCCCGCGGGCGCGGGCAGCGATGCATTGCAGACCTTGCGGCAATTGCCCCGCGTAAATAGCAATAGTGGTGATTGGGTACCAGCCATGCACACCGCCGCTGCCACACCCTCATTGCTGCGCACGGCGGCCACCTTACAGACCAACACAGACACCCTGGAACAACTGGCAGGCCTGGCAGCCCAAGCCTACGCCTGCACCGGCAATACAGCAGCGCACACCTTAGTGACCAGTGCCGACGCCTTGCGCCGCCTCCTACCCTGCATGGATGAACCGGAACCGGCGCTGCGCAGTTATTGGCAAGACTTTGCAGCCACCGTAGCGGTGGCGGGCCTCAAACTTGGCACCGCACCGGCCGGCCTGCCCTGGCCCGAGCTGCTGCGCCTTGCGCGCGCCAGCCGAGATGTGCGCACCATCACCTTGGTGGACTGCTGCCACCATACCGCTCAGGCCTATGGACGCGACGGCTGGTGGCAAAGCGCAGCTACCCGCGCGGTGCAAGTCGCAAATGCATGATGTACGTTCTGGACCGACCCGTATCGCCAAATAATTGCGCCACCGAATCGAGGCCCTCCCATTTACTGCATCCAAAGTGAAATGCCACCCGAAGGTGGCATTTTTTGATTAAGGCCTAGCTTATGCCAAGGCTTTGTGGGCACCGTCACACAGGGGCTTGGCAGCGCTGTGTTTGCAACCACAAAAGTACACCGTCTTACTTTCTTCGGCGTGGTATTTCACCGGGGTGAATTCGCTGCCTTTGTGCGAACCATCGCAAAACGGTTGTGACTTGCTTTGTCCGCAGGAGCACCAGAAATAATCTTTACCCGCTTCGACATTGCTGGCGTAGGGTGACTTTTGCGCGATATGGGGTTCCATGGTGTTTCCTTCTGAGTGAACAATGCTTAACCGTTGAGGCCGCACGGTCTGCTTCGGTAAAAACAGGTCTGGGCGAGTTGATTATGCGCCTGTCGTCGGCTCCGATGCGCCACTCCAAAACGGGGCCAAGCGCGCCACGAAGTCGGGCAGATCCTCAAAATAGGGCAAAGCGCCGCCCGGCACTTTATGGGTTTGCCATGCACGGGCTGTCTGCAACAGGGCCAGACCCCGGTAATTGGTGAAGTCACCCCGCGTCGCCATCGATATCCATACCGGGCATTGCAGCGATTCATACACCGTATGGATATCTTGGCTGAACAAGGCCATGGACAAAAAACACAAGGGCGCAAAGCGCGCGCCTTCTTCGCGTGCGGTTCGCACACAATAGGGCCAAAGCTGCGCATCGATATGTGGCGAGCCCCAGGTCTTGCGCAAAAAATAGCGTATGACGGCGGGCCGGGTCAGCGCATCGAATAAGCCCTGCGACCAGCCTGGCCAACGCAATACGGCGTGCACCTTCGGTTTGTAGCTGTTACTGCCAGGCGGGCCCCGGCGTGGCCGCAAGCCGCTCAGCCCGGTGGGGCTGACCAGGGCCAGATGCGCAATACGCTGCGGCGCCTCCAAGGCGGCGCGGGCGGCAAATTCGCTGGACAAAGACAAGGCCAGTACATCGACCGCCATGGGCCCGTACTCGCGGGCTAAGAAGTCTAGTACGGCATGAATAGCATCAGTCATCAGACGCGGCGTATACAGCCGATCGCCGCGCTCGGAAAAACCGTATCCAGGCAGCTCCATCGCTACGACCACCCGCTCGTGGCGGTAATGGTCAAACAAAGGGCGCACTTCCGCAGCCGAGGCTGCGGCGTTAACGCTGTGTATAAGCAGCAGTGGCGGCAAGTCAGGCGCAAGGCCTTGTGGCGCGGCCATATACAGATGGATACGCCCAGCCCCGCTGTCTATCACCCGCTGGGCAGCCCGCAGCGCAGGCGGCAATGGGGAATCGCTTGGCAGCTCGGTGGTCATGGCCAATACTATTGCGCTGGGGCGCACGCGCGCAGGACCAAGCATGTCTTCATACTTTTTCGATTTCCTGATTGGCCACCGCTTGCAACGCTTGCGCACTAACCAATGCAGGCGCAATGTCCGCCAAGGGGCGCAACACAAAAGCACGCTGGCGCATGCGCGGATGGGGGACCGTCAGCGTCGGGCTGTCGATGCGGGCTGCGCCATAAAGTAAAAGGTCCAGGTCCAGGGTACGCGGGGCATTGCGGTAAGGCCGCTCGCGCCCAGCACCCCGCTCCAACTGGTGCATATGGGCCAACAAATCGGGGGCACTCAGGCGCGTGGAAATTTGCAACACCGCGTTGAAATAGTCGGGTCCACTGGAGTCCACCGGCGCACTGCGATACAGCGGCGATGCGGCGTGCAATTGGCAGTACTCCCATGCGGCGATGGCTTGCATGGCCTCATGCACCGCCTGACGGGCATCGCCCAAGTTGGCACCCAGGCCGATAGTGGCAATCACGGGCTCGCGCATAGGCCGTGCAAACTAGTTGGAATCAGCCGGGCCGCCCTGCCCTTGCCCCTCGCCGGCGGAGCGCCCGGATCCACCGCGACGGCGACGGCGACGCTTTTTAGGCGCACTGCCATCCTCCGATACGCCATCGTCGCCAAGGGTACTGCGCGGCTGAACAGGGCTTGCTGGCGCCGCACTGTCAATATCTGCTTCTCCGGGTATGTGGCGTGGCGCGGAGGCAGGCCTGGGGGCACGTACCGCGCGCGGACGCTTGAGGTTTTCTTTGCGTACCTGGTCCACCAGGTCTTCGCGGATAGCATCATCGCCGGTAGAGAATTCTTGCCACCAATCGGCCAGCACTTCGTCCACCTCGCCGATATCGGCACGCAGGCGCATGAAATCAAAAGCGGCGCGAAAGCGCTCCTGCTGCACCAGGCCGAAAGGCGCGCTGCCTACACGCTTGTCAAAGCGCGGCTGCATCATCCAGATTTCGCGCATATCGGCGGCCAATTTTCCGCGGCCGGAGACGTCGCCTATGCGGGCGTTGAACACATCGTCTATCGCATCTTGTAAAGCCGGATGTGCATGCTGCCCCTGCGCCTGGCGCGCCGCCCAACCGTCGCGCACATCGGCCCATAGCACGCACGCCAGCAAAAAGCTGGGCGCTACCGGTTTTCCCTCGCCCACACGCCGGTCGGTGTCCTGCAAAGCAGTAGTGACAAAAGCGTGGTCGGCACGCTCCACTACCAGATCGAGCAAAGGATAAATGCCGCGCTCCAGCCCAAGCTTTCGCAATTGGGCAATCGATGCCAAGGCGTGTCCGGTTTGCAAGAGCTTGAGCATTTCGTCAAACAGACGGCTTTGCGGCACATCGGCCAGCAGCGGCAGGCATTTGC
>CANKNK010000011.1 GCA_947483455.1 Comamonadaceae bacterium
AGCTGTAGCACACCTCGGCCTGTGTCTTTTTGTCTTGTAGTTTGTCTTTAGGGCGGTGCACCACATGGCAGTCATTGCAAGCCACACCGCTGTTTTGGTGTTGACCACCATCCCAGTTGTTGCGCTTGCCGCCTTTGTGGCAGCTCAGGCATTGCTCTGCCCGGTCCTTGTCGCCGGATGCGGCATACACACCTTTTTTGAACACATGGTCGGGCGCGACACAGCCCTTGCCGCTGGTGTCGCCCTTCAAATGGTCGGCACTAGCGCCATGGCAGGACTGGCAGGTCGGGGTGCGCGGATCGCCACGTACCCCGTGCTTGGTTTGGTACAGACTGAGCACCGGCGCGTTTTCGCTTTCGTCGTGGCACTTGGTACATACCGCATCTTTTTTCAACGCTTCCTGGGCCAGTGCCGACTTGGACGCACCTGCGGCCAGGTCCGGCAGTTTGGTGTCCTGTGCCCAAGTGGGTGCAGCGAATACGCTGGCCAGCAAAGCGCCAGCCACCAGTAGTTTGGAAATGGTTTTCATGGAAGTTCCCAGCGAAGAATCAGGTAAGAAAGGCCTGCGCTTACTGCGCCAGAATCCACTGCACCAGGTTTTTAATCTGGGCCATGTCTTTAGGGGGGGAGGTTTTCACGATCTTGTGTTCCTCTTCGTGGCCGTCGGGGAACTTGGCTTTTTCGCCGGACATGATGTGCTCGATCAGGCGCGTCTCGGCATTGGCTTTGCCTTTGTACTTTTCAGCCACCTTGTTATAAGCAGGGCCGTCTTTGTCTTTGTCCACGGCATGGCATTTCAGGCAGTTGTTTTGCCGGGCCAAGGCTTTGGCGGCGTCGACATCGACTTCGGCGTGGGCGCCAAGCAGCAGTCCACTCAGGGCGACAAGCGCCAGGCAGGCCAGGGTGCGGGATAAAAATTTCTTGTACATTGGGTTCACCTCATCCATAAAACAATGTGGCTTGTTTGTGGGCCGGGGCCCTCAAACGCTTAGGGGCCAGTGTGGGCGCAAGCACAAGCCATAGCTATCGGACAGCGATGAATGCGGGCCTAGGAATAGTCCTAGTTTTGCGGGTTGTGGCCAGAAATACCCGTGGCCTGCGCCTTCGCTTGGCGAAGCGGGCAGTGCTGCGTACCCTTGGGTGCGCGTCACGCAAGCGTGCGCAGGCTTAGTCGTGCGGTAGATCGTCGAGCAATTGGTGTTCCATGGCGTAGCGCACCAAGTCGACCTGGCTCGTCAGCTGCATTTTGTGCAGCAGGTTAGATTTGTGGGTGCTCACCGTTTTGATACTCAGGGAAAGTTCCTGCGCAATCGCGGTCAAACTGGTGCCACGCACAATCCGGCTAAAGACTTCGAATTCCCTATCGCTCAAGGCGGTGTGGGGCAAGTCTTCGCTATGCGGCGCCATGTCCATGGCCAACAGTTCGGCCACCTTGGGGCTGATGTATCGCCCGCCGCCTACCAATTTGCGTAAGGCCGGTAGCAGCAAATCCATATCACTCTCTTTGGACAAATAGCCCGAGGCCCCGGCACGTATCGCGCGCACCGCGTATTGCTCCTCGTGGTGCATGCTAAAAATAAGCACCGGCAGGCGCGGGCGTTCCTGACGGATCAGCTTGATCAACTCCAAACCATTGCGCCCCGGCATGGAGATGTCCAGTATCACCAGCGCCCAGTCGCGCTCGCGCACCGCTTGCAATGCGGCATTGCCATTGGCCGCCTCGCCCGCGACCACAAAGTCGCCGGTATCGGCCAAAATTTTGCGCAAGCCATCTCGAATGATGGCGTGGTCGTCGGCGACCAAGACGTGCCAGGGGCTCATGGGGTGGACTCCTCCCTCATCGTGGGCCTAGGCATGCAAGGCAGCGCCGATAAAGCCAAGCGCAGCGCCACACTGCAGCCTTGTCCCGCCGCGCTGACGATGTCCAAGCGGCCACCCACACCACGGGCACGCTCGCGCATGCTGCCTAAGCCCAAGCCGCTGTGTCCCGAGGTAGCGGCCATCCCTTTGCCATCATCGCGCACGCGCAAGATCAAGTCCGTTTGGTCACTTTCCAAGTCCACCCAGACATTGCGCGCGTCGGCGTGGCGCACCACGTTGTTTAAAGCCTCCTGCACGATGCGAAACAAGGCGGTCGCCAGCCCCGGATCGCGCACCAGGTCTTGCGCCGGTAGATGAATATGCAGCTGCAAACCGCTGTGCCGCGCAAATTCCCGGATTTGCCAGGTAACGGCATCCCCAAAGCCGAGCTCGTCCAAAATTTGTGGCCGTAGCTCGGAGGAAATTCGACGCACCGAGCCGATCGCTGTATCGAGCATGCGGCGCATGTCGTCCACACTCTGCGGCTCAGGATCGCGCCCCTCTTTCACCCGGTTGCCCAGCCAGGCCAGGCTGAGTTTGAGCCCCGTGAGCTGCTGGCCCAGGTCATCATGCAGTTCGCGCGCGATGCGGCCGCGCTCTTCTTCGCGCACGCTTTGCTGGCCGGCGTAGAGGGCGCGCAATTCCTGGTTCATGGCGGTGAGTTCATTGCGTGCGCGCCGCTGCGCGGTTACATCGCGCAGCACCGCCGTCATTTGGAGGTGGCCGCCGATGTCGGTCTTGGAGATGGAAGACTCAATCGGGAACTCACTGCCATCGCGACGCAGGCCAAAAATTTCCAATTGCGCCGCCATGGTGCGCGGGCCTTCGACGGTGTGGGCAAACGCGCCTAGTTGCGTATCGTGGCGCGCGCGCGATCGCTCGGGCAGCAAGTGCGAAAGGGGCTGACCAATGAGCTCATTGGCGCTATAGCCGAACATGGCCGCCGCCGCAGGATTGAACAATTGGATGCGCATGCTGCTATCCACGGCGACGATGGCGTCCTTCACCGACTCCACGGTATGTTGGTAGCGCACATGGGCATCGCGCAAAGCGGCTTCCAGCAGCTCTTTGCGGTGCAGCTTCTGGGTCAGAAACCAAGCCACAAACACGGTGAACAAGCACAGCACGCCCACCGCCAGTGCAATCGGTATCGCCACTTCGCGCCAGGCGGCCAGACTTTGGCTCTCGTCGTCCGATACGCCCAATAACAATGGAAAATCAGGCAGTCGGCCCAGGGCAAACCTCAGGTGCGTTCCGTCGCCGCTGGTATGCACCAGGGTGCGAACGCCCTCCTGCGCGGCGGGAAACTGCGCACCGCTGAGTTCCAGCGCGGGCGCCCCTAGGTCGTTTTCGCGGTGCGGGTAGCTGGCCATCAGACTGCCGTCGGCCTGGTAAATCGCCATGGGCCGCGCGTAGTCCAGACGCGCTTGCATAAACAAAGCTTCAAAGCGGGCCAAATCCAAATCTGCCACCACCACACCGCGCAAGCTGCCATCGGCCTTGTCCAGCCGCCGAGCCATGCGCACCAGCCACAAGCCACTGGGACCGTCGCGCCGGGGCTTGTCCAAGAAGACGCCCTGGTGACTACCTTTGGAAAGTGCCCTAAAAAATTCCTGGCCGGACAGATCGCGTGCCAGTTTGCCCACATCGGTAGAGGCGTTCACAACGCGGCCATCGGCATCGACCAGTGCCAAGGCATAAAGCTGGCGCATACCGGATACCCGGGTGGCCAGCAAGAGATGGGTCATATCGCTTTCGAGCGCAATCGTGCTGCCAAAGCCCGAGCCCAAGCGCTCCTGCACGCCTTGCAGCACCTTGTCCGCACCTTGTAAAGACTGGCGCGTTTCTTCGATAAACATGGCCGCCAGACTGGCGGTTTCGGCGCTCGCATGGGCCAACTCGCGCTCGCGCAATGACCAGAGCAAAAATGCACTGGCCAGCAAGGCGCCGGTAATGGTCGCTGCCGCGAGCAGGCCGACGGCCTGCGAGGTACGAATGGGCAAACGCATCACAGTTCCAACGAGATGTCATGGCATGGCGCCAGGCAGGGCCACTCCCGGCATGCCGTGCGGCACCAGGTTCCAATTCAATGTAGCAGAGGATTTGCGCCCCCGGTCGGCCTTTTGCAAGCCTGTTGCGCAAAGCTTGACTTAGCGCAAATCCAAGCCGCCTTGCGATCGGTTCAAGGCCGCCCTACTGCCCGCGCCGTCACCACGGCCTGCATCAGCCCCCGCTCGTCCACCGCGTTGGGGTAATAGCTTTTGTGCTCGGACACTTCCACCTCGGGCTGCGCGGCACCCATGCCCTGCACCGCCAACACTGCCGCCTGCTGCGCAGCGCTATGGGCTGCATGCAGAGCCGCTTGCGCATTGCCAAAACTTTGCGCACTGGCAAGCCCGGTGAGGCGAAATACACCGCTGCCGTCGCCATGCACTTCCACCACCACGGTGTAAGCCACCACACCAGTGGCCGCGCCAACCGCATTGGCCACATCGCAGTTGGGCGGGAACACCACTTCGCAGCCCAAGCGCCGTGCCAGCTCACCGTAAAACACTTTGACCGGCCCGCCCACCGCGACCACCGGCACCGAAGGCTTGATGCTGACCTGCGCCAGCCCCACCAGCGATTGGCCATTGCAAATGGCCTGGCTGATGCGGTCATCGGGCAGGCTAAAGCCCAGCGCGGTGTCCAAAATCACCCGCGCACTCAGGCGCACGGTTTCGCTCCATACGGCATGCGCGTAAGCGAGGGTGCGTTCCTCCGTTGGTAGCTTCATTTCACGCAAACGGCAGCCTAGTTGCGCCGCCAAGTAAGCGCCTTCGCGCGACCAGTTGGCTTGCAAGTCCAGCACATGGGCGGCGTCCGAGGGGGTAAATCCGGCCACTTGAATCAGCCCTTTGCGCTGCAAGGATGCAATGGCCCGCTGCGCGTTCATAGAAGTCGCCAGCGTGCGCATAGGCGTGGGGCCGGGGCGCACCTGCGCCAGCAATTCGCTCTCGCGCGCCGAGAGCTCGTCCGACAGGCGTGGGCCCTTGGCGCCAAAGGGCAGGAGGACGAAACGGCCTTGCAGAGAATTGCCACCATCCACATCGGTCAAGTCCGCTTGCAGCATGGCTATGGTTTGCGGATAGCGCGCTGCCAGCAGCGAGACCGGCACGATGCGCTGGGGGCGCACTTCCAAGCGGCCGTTGCCCGCCAGCGCCACTTCGCTGTCGCCACCCAGGCCAATGGTGCGCACATCAATCGCGCGCACCATGGTGCGCCAACCCCCTACTTCGGCACCGTCCAGGTTGACGCGGGGCAGGCCATCAATCAGCGCGCCCACGTCGGTGGTAGTGCCGCCCATATCCGACAAAATGAAATTGTCCAAGCCGCTGAGCCAGCGCGCCCCGACCAAACTGGCTGCGGGGCCAGAGAGCACGGTTTCTATAGGCCGTTTAGCCACGCTGTTGGCCAGCGCCAGGGTGCCGTCGCCTTTGACGATCATCAAGGGGCACTGGATTTGCAATTGCGCCATGGCGCTTTGCACCGCGTCGATCAAATGGGTGACGCGAGAAATCAGGCGCGCATTGAGCGTAGCGGTGAGCGCGCGGCGCGGCGCGTCCAGGCTGGAAGACAGCTCGGTAGACAAGGTGACGGGCTTGCCGGTTTTTTCCACAATGCGCGTGCGCACCAGTTGCTCATGCGCAGGGTTGCGCACCGCAAACGCGGCGGCTACGGCAAAGGCGTCCACTTGCGGCGCCATGCGCTCTATGGCTTCGTCCAGGGCGTCCAAATCCAAGGCGGCAGCTTGGTCGCCGTTGTGGTCATGGCCGCCGCTGATACGCTCTATGGCCATGCCCGGGAAGGCTTTGGTAATACCAGTGCGCTCGGCCATGCTGGCATCAAAACCCACCAGCAGCACACCCACCGCGCTGCCATGGCCTTCGACCACCGCATTGGTGGCCAAGGTGGTGGACACTGACACCAGGGCAATATCCTGCGGCCGCAGACCCTGGGGCAAAGCCGCAATGGCCTGTGTAATCGCATCGGCCACGCCTAGGGATAAATCACCTTTGGTGGTAATGGACTTGGCCGTGGCAATGACACGCTGCCCTGCGGCTTCAATAATGGCGGCATCGGTATAGGTGCCGCCGGTGTCAACGCCAATCAGGTACTGGGGGGAAACTGGATTCATGAAGGCTTCATGCAAATAAGGGATGATGTGGCGCTTGGCTAAGACAGCGTGCCCAGCCAAACCCCGTATTGTGACAACGCCACCCTCTGATAACGCATGGCCAGCCAATTACCTCAAATGCCCGCAGGGGCAAAACCCGGGCTGCAAGACTACATCCTGCGCAGCGATCTGGGCGGCCACATTCCGCACGGCGAGGGCCAGACCCTGCTGAGCCTGGTGCATATCAGCGACGCGCATGTGATGGACAGCGCCTCACCGGCGCGCTGCGAATGGGTGGAGCTGCGCGGGCAAGAAGCGCTGTGGCAGCCGCTGTTGCATACCCACCGGCCTTATGAAGCGCTCACACACTTTGCACTGGCGGCGCACATAGACGCGCTCAGCGCAAACCCGCTAGCCCCTGCCAGCGGTAAAGCGTATGACTTGGCCGTATTCACCGGCGACAACATTGACAACGCCCAGGCCAATGAGCTGGAGGCCTTTATCGCACTGGTACGCGGCGGGCAAACGTCTTTGTCCGCCTACGGCGGCGTGCACGACATAGAAGGGGCGCAAGATTGGCTCGCCGCACAGCCCGATGGGCTTTGGCCGTACTGGTGTCCGCTAGCGGCGGTGCCCTGCGCCGGGAAGGCCTTGGGTTTGCCTGCGATGGAGGATTTTTTGGCGCGCGCCAGCGCCGTGATCCACAGCCGGGGCCTGGGCTTTGCGTGGACCAGCGTCGCAGGCAACCATGATGTGCTGCGCCAGGGCACAGCCCTCAGTAATTCAGCGCTGGAGGCCATAGCGACGGGTGGGCGTAAAACGCTGGCGCAGCCGTCCGGTTTTGCACCAGCGGACCCGTTGAGCGTTTTTTTGGATCAGCCCGAGGCTTTTTCAAAAACTACCCAAGGCCCTGGCACACGGGTCATCAGGCCCGATGCGGGGCGGCGCATCATCAGCGCGCAAGCCTTTGCCGACGCCCATGCGGCCGCAGGGGCCAAGGGCTATGCGCAGCTCGCACCCGGCCAGCGCGATACCTATGTGGACACCGAACATGTGCGCATCATCTTGCTAGACACCAACCACCCCTGGGGCGATTACCAGGGCAGCGTGGGCAAACAGCAACTGGCCTGGCTAGACGATTGTTTGCGCGAGGTAGGCCGCACACCCGGGCGCCACGCGCTGATTGCCAGCCACCATGGCTGCGCCTCCCTGGTGAACCAGCGCGGCCATGACCCAGAACGCGTGCACGCCCAGGCCCTGACCGATGTCTTGCACCGCCATGCCTGCGTGCTGGCCTGGCTGGTCGGCCACCGCCATATCCACCGCATTGACGCGCACCCACCGCGCGTGCAAGCCCGCGCCGGTGGCGGGCGGGGTTTTTGGGAAATTGCCACGGCCTCCCTCATCGACTGGCCCAGCCAGGCGCGCGCGATCGAGTTGCTACGCCATAGCGACGGTAGCCTGGAGCTGGTATGCACCCCGCTGGACCATCGTAGCCCCGCCGGTACGATGGCAGCCTTGCACCACACGCTTGCGCAACGCGTGGCCGGTGTCCAAGCGCAGGCCTTGCAAGGCCGTGCCCAGGACGGCCGGGTACGTCTGGTTTTCCCGATTTGACAGGGTGCATGGCGGGCGCTAAGGTCGCCGCCATGAAAGCTATTCGCAAATTCCCCCGCGCGGTGCGCGAAATCGCGCACCAAATCATCCCCATGCCCGACGGCACCGAGTTGTCCGCGCGCATTTGGCTCCCAAAAGACGCTGCCAAGAACCCGGTGCCCGCTATCTTGGAGCATTTGCCCTACCGCAAGCGCGACGGCACCATCGTGCGCGACGCCCTCACCCACCCTTACCTGGCGGGCCACGGCTATGCTTGCATACGCGTGGACATGCGCGGCAATGGCGATTCGCAAGGTTTGATGCACGACGAATACAGCGAGCAGGAACTGCAGGATGCTGAATCGGTCATTGCCTGGTTGCGCCAGCAGCCTTGGTGTACCGGGCGCGTGGGCATGATGGGAATCTCCTGGGGTGGCTTTAATAGCCTGCAGGTGGCAGCGCGCCAGCCGCAGGGCTTGGAAGCCATCATCACCTTGTGCTCTACGGACGACCGCTATACCGACGACATCCATTACAAAGGCGGCTGTCTGTTGTCGGAAAACATGGGTTGGTCGGCCACCATGTTTGGCTACTCCTCGCGCCCGCCAGACCCGGCGCTGGTCGGCAAGCAATGGCGCGCCATGTGGCTAGAACGCCTGAATACCGAACCCCTATTGGCCATCGACTGGCTGCAACACCCGCACCGCGATGCTTATTGGAAGCGCGGTTCGGTGAACCAAGACATAGGCGCCATCCAAGCGGCCGTGCTGGCGTTTGGTGGCTGGAACGACGCGTATACCAATGCGGTGCCGCGTCTGGTGGGCAGCGTGCAAAGCCCGGTCAAAGGCATCATCGGCCCCTGGGCGCATAAATACCCGCACTTTGCCGTGCCCGAGCCGCGCATCGGCTTTTTGCAAGAGGCGCTGCGCTGGTGGGACCGCTGGCTCAAAGACGCGCCCACCGGCGTGGAGCAGGAGCCGGCTTTTCGCACCTACATCATGGAGGTGCAGCGGCCCGGCGCCAGCATCAGCCATATCGGCGGGCGCTGGGTGAGCGATACCGTCTGGCCCAATGCACAAGACCAGGGCCAGCGCCTGCACCTCAATGCCGACGGTCTGGGCGCTGAGCGCGCCAGCGCGCGCAAGAAGACGATTAGCTCGCCACAGCATACGGGCGCGGACAGCGGCGAGTACTGCATTATTTGGCTAGGGCCGGAATTTCCGGGCGACCAGCGCCAGGACGATTCTGGCTCGCTGTGCTTTGACGGCACCCCCTTGGTCCAGGACATCGAGCTGGTGGGCGCGCCCGTACTGACGCTCAAATTCAGCGTCGACCAGCCGGTAGCGCAGGTGGCGGTGCGGCTCAACAGCATCTGGCCCGATGGTGCGGTCTCGCGCCTGACTTACGCGGTGGCGAACCTGACGCATATGCACGGCGACGCCAGCCACGAGCACCCCCAGGCCCTGGAGCCGGGCAAGGTGTACACCGTAAAAATCCAATTAGACGATGTGGCCTACCGCATTCCCAAGGGGCATACCCTGCGGGTATCGCTGTCCACCTGCTACTGGCCGCTGATCTGGCCCACGCCGAGCGCTGTGACGCTAAGCGTACATACCGGCGCCAGCCACCTGGACTTGCCCGTGCGCGCCAAAGTGCGCGGCGAAAAAGCACCCCATTTTGAGCCGGCCGAGGCTGCGCCCGCGGTTCGCCTCAAGACGCTGGACGCTCCTTGGAACAAGCGGGAAGTCACGATCGACCAAGCGACCGGCGAGCGGCGCCTTTTGATTGAGGATGACTTTGGCCGCATCACCAACATGGAACATGGCCTGACGACCTGGGGGCGCGGACGCGAGCGCTACAGCATCTTGCCCGATGATCCCTTGTCCGCGCGCCAGGAGTGCCACTGGAGCATGGAAACCTCGCGCGGCGATTGGGTGACGCGCACCGAAACCTATAGCAGCATGAGCGCCAGTGCCACGCATTTCCGGATTACCGGCCGGCTAGAAGCCTATGAAGGCAACAAGCAGATTTTGGTGCGGCACTGGGACAAGAAAGTCAAGCGGCGCTTGCTCTGAATCCAGTGCGGCCCGCGCCGGAGCGAACATGCGTTCGGTACCGGGCCCGGGTGGCCTTAGCCGCTTATTTTTTCTCGGCGGGGGTAAAAATACCCTTTACCGTATCACCGGCCTTGGCGGCGGTATCCACCACGGTAGACCCTAGCGCACTGATACTGGCGCAGCCAGCCAAGGTCAGTACCAACATCGCTGCACCAGCAATTTTCGAAAAAGCATTGAAGTTCATCGTCATCCATCCTTTTTGGGCATTGTGTTATTGCGGACTGGAGGGCCTAGTGGCACATCGCAAATTCCGAACGAAGTCTCGAAACGACCTAGGGCCGAGCCCCCACTATAAATGCAAGACGCGAGTGGGCTAAAAAATACCAATCACCAAGGGCCGGGAAATACGATGTGCGCTCATTGGCCGCCCGCTTCCTGCGCGCACCACCCGCGCGCCTTGGCCTCGAAATCGCTGCGGGTCTGCCCCGTGGCCTCTGAAATACGCCAGGGCGTTTTTTCGGAATGCGCGTCCCAGACTTTGAGCCGGGCTTTGACGCAGCGGTCTTGTGGGGATTCTTCGCAGGCGGTCAAGTTCAGGCCGATCAACGCGCAGGTCACCCAATGCGCGATGCGCAATGCCTTGGTAACACTTTTCTGTCGATTGGCTGTACCCATGGTCCACACCTACCCCTATTTGAAAGCGCAATTTCGCCATCGCGCAATAAGGGTCTAATATAGTGATTCTCCAAGCTATTGGCTTAAATTCATCGAATACGACGTCAGCGAATAACCGTGATGCTCAAAACTATCGTCCAAGTTCTCGCCGTCTGGCTCACAGCCATGTGCCTGCTGTTCTTCTTTTTGGTAGTTTTGGGCGAAATGTAAAGCGCCACTGCAATTGCGGCCATTTGCTTAAGCGGCCCAAAGTGTCCAGTGCCTTGGGAAAACTCCGGTTTGACTTTTTGAAAGTAGGCGTCCTATGCGCACCGTATTGAGAATTTGTTTGCGCTTTTTCGTACTTGCCCTAGGCTTGGGTGCAATGGCTGTGGGCGCGCAGGAGCGGTTTGCTTTTGACAGCACGCCTGGCCTGCTCAGCAAAGACGTGCGCCCCTCGCATTACCAGTTGCGGCTAAATGTCGATCCGGCCGCTACGCAATTTAGCGGTGAAGTGAACATCCGCATAAGGGTACGCAAACCCAGCGACAGCCTGCGCCTACACGCCCAGAACCTGCAAAGCGACGGAGCCCAGCTGCAGGCCGTCGGCGCCAAGGCCGTACGCGTCATGCGCATTGCGCCCGATGCCGCGACCCAGACCTGGGCGCTGTCACCTCAGGACGGCAAACCCATTGCGCCGGGCACTTATCAGTTGCGAATCGCTTACAGCGGAATAGTGAACGACAGCGATTCCGGCCTGTACCGCGCGCCTTACACCGCCGATGGCCAAGCCAAGGCCATGCTGGCCACCCAACTGGAAGCGGTGTTTGCGCGGATGCTTTTTCCCAACTTTGACGAGCCGGCTTTTCGCAGCGTTTTTGACATCACCGTGCAAGCACCGGCCAACTACGCCGTCTTTTCCAATATGCCGGTGCGCAGCATCGCTAACGTGGGCACCGCGCGGGTGCACCGCTTTGGCGCCACCCCCTCCATGTCCAGTTATCTGGTAGCCATTACCGTGGGGCAGTTTGATGTGCTCAGCGGGTTGGCCGCGCGGGTTCCGCTGCGCATCATCACCTCTCCGGGCAAGCTAGCCCAAGCCCGCTACGCGATGCAAGCGACAGAAAAAATATTGCCCTATTACAACGACTACTTTGGTGTGCCGTATGCGCTGCCCAAACTGGACCAACTGGCCGTTCCCAGCACGCGCGGCGGAGCGATGGAAGACTGGGGCCTGATCTCCTATAGTGAAACCGCTTTGCTCTTTGACCCTGCACGCAGCAGCGAACACCGGCGCATGCGCGTTTTTGAAACCATTGCCCATGAAGTCGCGCACCAATGGTTTGGCAATTTGGTCACCGCTGCATCCTGGGAAGAAATTTGGCTCAATGAGGCCTTTGCCACCTGGCTGGCCGAGAAAGCCACCGACAAATTCAACCCGGACTGGCAAATCCAATTGCGCCGGCGCCAGCCCATTGACCATGCCATGGCCGACGACGCCAGCTCCGCCACCCGCGCCATCCGCTCGGGTGCGGTGCAGGAGGACCGCGTGTTTGACGTGTTTGACAACATCACCTACGAAAAAGGTGGCGCAGTGCTGAGCATGTTAGAGGGCTGGATGGGCCCCGAGAAATTTCGCCAAGGTCTTTCGATCTACATGAAGCAAAGGCGCATGTCCAATGCCACTGCGGGGGATTTGTGGTTCCACATCGGTCAGGCCTCGGGCCGAGACGTGGCCCGCGTGGCGCGCAGCTGGACAGACCAAAAAGGCTTCCCGCTGGTGACGGTTCAGAGCCGCTGCGAATCCGGCCAGACGGTATTGGACTTGCGCCAAAGCCGTTTTTCCAGCGATACGGCCGACGTCGCGTCCCATTCCAGCGCCGGCCTGTGGTCAATTCCGCTGGTCGTACTGCATGGCGGACGCGAGCACAGCTTGCTGTTGGACCAAACCAGCCAGACCTTTACGCTACCCCAGTGCAGCGATATGCCCACGGTGCTCAACCCCGGTGGCCAAGGCTTTTACCGCGTGCAATACGCTGCGGCCCAGCATGCCAAGCTCGTACGCGGCTTTGGCGCCCTACCTGCCACGGCACGCATTGCACTGCTGAGCGACACGTTTGCCCTGGTGCAATCGGCTCAGCTGCCGCTCGCCGCCTACCTGGAGTTGCTGCAGGCCATTCCCGCCATCCAGGGGCCGGACCGGGCTGCGCTGATCGACATGGCGCGCGAGAGCATAGGCTTTTTGGACGAAGCCTTTGTGAACACACCCTCCCAAGCACGCTTGCGTGGCCGCGCCATGGCCTTGCTGGCGCCCGAGCTGCAAGCCCTGGGCTGGCAAGCTCGGGCTAGCGACGACATAGACACCCAAATGCTCCGCAATGGCCTGATAGCCAGCCTGGCGCATCTTGGCGATGTATCGGTGCGCGCCCAAGCAGCCCAGCTGTTTGACCAAGAGGCGGCAGGTGGCCCCAGTATTGCCCCTCAAATCCGCGACGCCGTGCTCCGCGCGGCCGGCATGAGTGCCGATGCGGAGCGCTTTGCCCAGCTCAAGCAGCGCCTGCTCAGCGCCACCAACGAGGAAGACCGCTGGCGCTACGCCAGCGCCCTGGCCAACACCACCGACCCGGCCTTGGCACAGCAGGTGCTGGCCCTGTCACTGGCTGGCACCTTGCCCAACAACATCGCGGCACGCTTGCCCTCTATGGTGTCCAACAACCCTATCCACAACCCGATGGCCTACCAGTTTGTGCTAGACAACTTCCCACGCTTAGCCCAGGTGGCTGGAGAAATGTTTGGTTCTTCCGCCTGGTTAGTGCCCGGGGCGGGCGCTGCATTTAACACGGCCGAGCGCGCCGACCAAGTGGTGCAAGACCAGCAGCGCCTGGCCGGTGACAAAGGCGCCCGTACCGCTGCGCGCATCGCCGCGCGCATCCGGCTGAAAGCGGCTTTGGTGGCGCGCGAGGCGCTCTAATTGCGTAGTGCGCTTGGTGCGCCACTACCAGATCGAAGCCCAGTAATTTGCATGCCCAGAGACACTAGGCAAGAATTTCTCAATGAAAAGGGCAACAAAAAAACCAGCCATCGCAAAGCGATGCTGGCTTTCAAAATGGTGCCGATTATCGGATTCGAACTGATGACCTA
>CANKNK010000012.1 GCA_947483455.1 Comamonadaceae bacterium
CAGCACAGCGGCACCACGCGCGTTAGCAAACTTCTGCATCACTTGCTTCACCGGATAACCATCTCGGCGCGGCGATTTTTCTCCATCGCCACTTCGGTGTCACCCGTCATCGCAGGTTTTTCCTTACCAAAACTCACCGACTCCATTTGGGCATCGGCAACACCTAGCAAGGACAAGGCTTTACGCACCGAATCGGCGCGTTTTTGCCCTAGGGCCAGGTTGTATTCGCGGCCTCCGCGCTCATCGGTATGGCCTTCAATGCTGATACGCTGGTTTTTGTTTACCTTCAAATTCCGCGCATGGGTCTCGATCATGGCCTGGTACTCCGGGCGGATGGCGAAGCTGTCGAATTCAAAGTAGATGATGCGTGCATTGGCAGCGGCCAAGGCCTCAGTCCCAGCCCCTGCGCCAGTGGCGTTCTTGGTGCCTGCCGTGGTATCGAGTGTCGCAACGTTAGACTTTTTGTCACCCGCAGCGGCGCTCGTTGCAGGGGTCAGCGTCTTCATCGCCACGCTGGCTTGGCCCGACTTGTCCTCTACGTTTACCTCGTTGAGCTTAATGGGAGAGCTGCAGGCAGCCAGCGTCGCTACCAAGGCTAGGATCAGGGTCCACTTATACATAACTAACTCCTTAAATAAAAATACCGGGGGCCAACAAGATTCACTGGGGAATCAGCGGTCCCCAATCGGGCTCTCGCAAATCACCGCTTTGACCGGCCAGACGCGCCTTGACTTTGCCATCGATGGTGCTTGTCATCAGGGCTTCACGCCCTTGCTGCTGGGTGGCATACATAATCATCCGGCCATTGGGCGCAAAGCTGGGATTTTCGTCTGCCGTGGTGTCTGTCAACGCAAAAGCCTGCCCGCTGCTCAGGTCTTGGACATGCAGTTTAAAAGCTCCTGCGACTCGCGAAATATAGGCCAACCAGCGTCCATCCGGGCTGAGTGTGGGCGAGATGTTGTAGCTCCCAGTGAAGGTCACCCGTTCAGCACTACCGCCCGAAGTGGGTATTTTGTAGATCTGGGGTGAACCGCCACGGTCACTGACAAAATAAATAAGGCGCCCGTCCGCTGTGAAAACCGGCTCCGTGTCTATGGCGGTGGAGGTCGCCAAGCGACGGGGTTCGGCGCTGGAACTGCCAACATCGAGCAAGAATAACTGCGAGCCACCGTCCCGGCTGAGCGTTAAAGCCAGCGTTTTGCCGTCCGGTGACCAGGCCGGCGCACTGTTCGACCCCTTGAAATTCGCCACCAGGCGGCGCTTGCCAGTGTCCACATCATGCACATAAACCACCGGTTTACGTGATTCAAAAGATACATAGGCCAACTGATTGCCGTTGGGTGCCCACGAAGGGGAAATGATGGGCTCGACGCTGCGCAAGGCCGATTGTGCGCTCTCACCATCTGCATCGGCCACCCAAAGGTTGTAGATCGCAGCGCTTTTGGTCACATAGGCGATGCGGGTGGCAAAAACGCCTTTCTCCCCAGTCAATTTTTCATAGACAGCATCGGCAATGCGGTGGGCAACCCGGCGCAATTCGGCGGCAGGTGCGGCGTGACTTTGGCCGCCCAGATCCTGCATGCGCACGCTGTCCCACAAGCGAAACCGCACCTCATAACGATCATCACCCACACGGGTCACACTTCCAGTCAGCAGCGCGTCGGCCCCCTGCTTACGCCAAGTTGACAAGTCCGGACGGGCGTTTTCGTCCAACACCGCACCTGCAGGATCCACACCCCGAAACTGGCCGCTTCGCTCAAGGTCAGCCTGCACGATGGCCGCTATCTTTTGCGTCATCCCCTCGTTGCCCTTAAACACGGCAACAGCAATCGGGAACTGCGACAAGCCCGCGCCGGAGACTTCAACCCGGAATTGCGCCATGGTCTGCGCACCCGTAAACATGAGTATCAGGCTGAGAAGAATTTTGGTCATACCCGCGGATTATCCCAAATAAATGCTGCTGCTCAAGGGTCTATGGCTTCAGAGCCCATAGCCTTGCCCCGCCAACACCCCGGAGGAAGGACCGCACGTCACGGGGGCAAAGCACCAGCGTTCGAATTTCAAAAGGGAGCCTATACTTGTGGTCGGGATTTGCGTCCCGTTTGGGGCGTTTTTACTTCCCACAGCGCGACGCTACACATAAAAACTAACGCTCTTTTTTCAGACGAAAAACCAAAAATGCGCCTGACGCTGGGAAAACACTTACGGTTGGCAGCGGTCTACTCAGTCGCATTGGCTGTGAGTCTGCCGATCGCCCTTGTCAGCATCAGTAAGTTGCTGGCGCTGATTACAGCCCTGTTGATGTTAGTGACTTCGCGAACCGATCAGCATCCACTAGCAGTTCACCGCCTTTGGCCTATGCGCCTCATTGGTGCCGCATTTTTGTTGTTTTGGCTCAGTGCGAGTTGGAGCACCGGTACGACTGCCGAGATCGTTAAATCGGTATCTCAACACGGGAACCTGTTGATCATTCCCATCCTTTTTTACTTGGTGCGCAGTCGCAAGGAGGCAGGTATCGCGCTTAGCATCTATTGCGCAGGACAGTTTTTCCTGGCGCTCAGTACCTGCGCCCTTTATTTAAAAATCCCATTACCCTGGAAGCTGAGTGTTTCAGACGAAACCTTGGCGGTATTCTCAAGTTACTTAGACCAATCCATCATGACTGCAGTTTTCGCAGCGATCGCTTGGCATTTGCGGGAACTGCTCCCGCAACGCGGTCGAAGTTTGTACGCCGGATTCTTCAGCTTGCTTTCATTAGGAGTCGTGTTTTTCATTTTTATGGGCCGCACAGGCCACCTGGTCGCGATAAGCATTTTGACGCTGGCCGCATTTTGGGCAATCCCCCGCTGGTTCCGGCCTGCCATTGTGCTGGCTCCAATCATCCTTTTTGTGCTGGCGTTTAGTTTTTCCCCCATAGTCAAAGAACGCTTTCTAGCTGCCAAAACTGAAATTCAGGCTGCAGTTGAAAGAGGCAATGTCACTACCGACGCAACGTCCACGGGATTGCGTGTGAATTTTTGGGCTGATTCAATCCGCGCCATCAAGGCAAGCCCATGGTCCGGCCATGGTGCTGGAAGCTGGAACAGTCAATACAACACCATGCAAAAAGCAATGGTCGGGGATACCTTTATCGAGATTTCCGGGAACCCCCATCAAGAATATTTGTTCTGGGGTGTCGAACTGGGCTTGCCGGGCGTAGCGCTTTTGCTTGCAATACTTTTTTCGCTTTACCGCTTGTCTAAGACCATGCAAGCCGCTGGCCGCCGCGCCACACAATCCGTGCTGGCAGCAATTGCTACCGCCTGCCTGTTCAACTGCGCGCTGTACGATGCTTATATTGGTGACTATCTGTGCGTTGTACTTGCCTTGGTGCTTTGCTACGGCCTTAAACCGGCCTCGGCGCACGCCGACCGACCTTCTGAACAAGCAGCCCCTACATGACTTCACAGGACTTAAGCGCATCGCAGACGATCACGCATCGCCTGCTGCAAATTTGGCCCTATTTCAAAACTCCGGCTTACGCTTGGGTGCTTGCGGCACTTGGTGCAGTGGTGATTGCTGGAACCGAGGTGCTAATTCCCGCGCTGATGCAGCCGCTTCTGGACAGCGGCTTCAAAAAAGGGGCATTGGCACTGTGGGCAGTACCGGTATGCATTATTTTGATTTTCGCAGTGCGTGGACTGGCGAATTTCGCCGCGCAAATGGCCTTAGCGAAAATAGCCAACCTAGGCCTGCTCAGGATTCGCTTGGCCATGTTTTCCAAGTTGCTGGCTGCGGATTTTTCATTGTTTAAGCAGCAATCCTCTAGCAGTCTTTCCAATACGATGGTATTTGAAGTGCATGCAGGCTCCGTGCTATTGGTGCAGGCCCTCATGACAGCCGTCCGAGACTCCTTGACGCTGGCAGCTTTGCTTTGTTACCTGATGTACCTGAACTGGAAGCTTACTTGTATTGTGGGACTGCTTTTCCCCGCTGTCGCCTGGGTAATGCAGACCTTGACCAGGCGCCTTTACAGCATTACCAAGTCGGGACAGGAGGCTACAGATCAATTGGCCTACGTCATTGAGGAAAACGTGCTCGCTCAAAAGGATATACGCCTGTATGCGGCGCAGTCTGCGCAGGAGCAGCGTTTTGAAAAATTGAGTAGAACCTTAAATCGACTGTTTATGAAATCTACGGCCGCTGCGGCAGCCATGACCCCGCTAACCCAACTCGTTTCCGCTGTTGCATTGTCCGCTGTCATCACGGTTGCCTTGCTTCAAAGCCAGTCGGACAACAACACCGTAGGAGGGTTCGCTTCCTTTGTGATGGCCATGCTGATGCTCATCGCGCCGGTAAAGCACTTATCAGAGGTGGCCAGCCCCCTTACCCGCGGACTAGCAGCCGTAGAAAAAGGAATCCTTCTGTTAACACAGACGCCCAATCAGGCAAGCGGACAATACCGCAAGCAACGGGCCAGCGGTGCCATCTCATTCTCGGATGTCAGTGTTGTTTATGAGCCAGGAAAACCCATGGCGCTGGACCATTTTTCGCTAGAGGTTTCGCCGGGCGAAACCTTGGCGCTGGTGGGCAGTTCAGGCGCAGGTAAAACTACGCTTGTGAATTTGTTACCCCGGTTTATCGAGAGCACCGCCGGAACGGTGAGTCTGGATGGTGTGCCCTTGCCAGACTGGGACTTGGGTTCGCTGCGGGCGCAATTTGCTTTCGTCAGCCAACATGTATTGATGTTGAACGAAAGTATCGCTGCAAATGTAGCTCTCGGTGCGCAAGTCGATAAGGACAAAGTGCTTCGCTGCCTGGAGGCCGCCAATTTAGGAGATTACCTACATACCTGCCCGCTAGGCATAGACACGGTGGTGGGACACAATGGAATGGAGTTATCTGGCGGCCAACGCCAACGCATGGCGATTGCCAGGGCGCTATACAAAGATGCACCCCTCTTGCTGCTGGACGAGGCCACCTCCGCCCTGGACACGCAATCCGAAAAAATGGTCCAGCAGGCGCTACAGGGTCTGATGCAAGGTCGTACGACGCTCATCATTGCGCACCGCTTATCTACCGTGCAGCATGCCGATCGAATAGTGGTGCTGCACGAAGGTCGCTGTGTTGAAATTGGCAATCACAACGAATTACTTGCCATGGGCGGACGCTATGCGAAGCTATACCAATCTGGCTTGCACGACGAGCACGTGTCCCTCTGATAGCTTCTGCGGTCTTTTTAGTAAGCGACAGTGCCGCGCCGGTCCTCATAAGCGCTGAAACATTTCAGTGCGAAGAGTGCTAAGTTGGTGGACCGGCTGACCAGTACCCGGGGCAACAACAACAAATCTTGTACTGGCCCTGTCTGAGCCCTGCCTCTTCGGGTTGTTGTTGCGCTTTGGTAGCCCGACTGTTGCACTGCATGAACCGTAGTGGGGTCGAAGGCACCATAGGGATAGCAAAAGTGGCGCACTCCATCTTGACTTGTCAACTCGCGCTCTAGGTCCATGCGCGACTGCGTAACTTGATAATGCTGCGCACCTGCATCCAATAGTGGCAAATGCATGTGATCACAGGTATGCGAACCCACTTCCTGCCCCGAGTCGATCCATTGACGCAGTTCTTGGATAGTCATCAATGGCACTTGCGGAACGCCTTGGGGGACATCCCAGGCATTGGTTTGTCCTAGCATACCGCTCACCGCATAGCAAGTGGCGCTAAACGCGTAACGCTGCAGTATGGGCAAAGCGAATTCCAAATTGTTGCGGTAGCCATCGTCGAAGGTGATTCCAAATACCTTGCCCTGCGCCTTGCCTTGAAGATAAGGCATCAAGGCCCCCATAGACAAACCGCGGTAGCCCAGCAAATGCATCAACGCCATTTGCCGCCTGAAAGCGCTAGGGCGTACGACCAAACCGCGAAACGGTGCGCCAGGGCTGACTTGCTCGCAAATTTGGTGGTACATCAATATAGGAATCTTCATAGGACTGACCTGCGGCGCGCCAATTGTTCTAGATATACCGTTTTGTGCTGTTCGGCAAACCGTGATGCATTGCGGGCACGGGCAAACATCAATGCCTTATCCGCAAGACCCGCAGCAAGTTGGGGGTCTTCCAATACCCGTTGTACCGTCCCGCGCATCGCCCCAACATCCAAAGGATCCTGCAGCATCAGCGCATCCACGCCCTCAGTCAGCTCACTGCTGATTCCACAGAAAGCAGGACCACTGACGACGACGGGTAATGCAAAAGCCATTGCTTCCAAGACAACCATGGCATAACTATCCTCTAGCGTGGGATGAATCAGGCAGTCTGCGGCCGTGTAGACGATTTCCATTGCATCCACAGCGCCCAGGAAAAAAACGCGCTTATCCAGGCCCTGCGTGGCGCAGAGCGCGCGCATTGCGCCAATCTGCTTGGATGCGCCAGCCACCACGAGCACCACGGTTGCGGGTAATTGGCTCAGGACTTTGAATACCTGCGGCAGGCCCTTTTTGCGCATGTCATTTCCCACGAATAACAAGCATTTGCCTTGCAGGGGTAGGTCAAGCTCTTTTCGTGCAATCTGCTTTTCTGCGTCCTGGGCCCTGCGGGGTTCAAACACACACACTGGTGTAATTTGAGCCAGCGGATTTAGAAGTTTCGGAAAGCTGGATTGAAGTGCAGCGCCCAGCCATGGGGACACCACCACACATTGGCTGTTGGACCGGTATCTTGCACGTTCCAATGCCAGATAAGAAAGTAGGCGTGGGCTGCTCAGCACCTTCATCCAGCGCAAGCACCATTGCCATCCGTGCTTGTTTGCAAACAAGCTGTAAGTCACCGGGACGACATGCACAGTGTGCACATCCCCGTGCCAGGAGTTTTCATGGGAATGCACGATATCGAAACCGGTCCGGGTTGCGCGCCAGGTCATCCATGCAAAAAACAAGTAATTCAACCAACGAGGTCGCCGTATGGGTCGGGCAATGCGATGGTAGATGACACCGGGAACGGGCGGACCAAAATCTTGAGAAAAAACATGCACCTCATCGGTTTGTGCCAGCGCACGGGCCAGCGTCACCACATATCGCTCTGCGCCGCCCGCAGTATTGTCAAAGCGACATACCAATAAAGCAATACGCAGGCGCTTGGCGTTCATTTGGTGTGCTTCTCCATGGCCGTTTACAGCAACACAATATCGTACTGTTCCTGGCCCATAGCCCCCTCCGATTGCAGCGACACCGGCTTGCCGATGAATTCACTCAGGCCCGCCAAATGCTGGCTCTCTTCGTCGAGTAAGAGGTCGATCACCTGGGGCGCTGCCACCACGCGGAACTCTTGTGGGTTGAACTGGCGCGCCTCGCGCAGAATTTCTCGAAAGATGTCATAGGCCACGCTGCGCGCTGTTTTCACGATGCCCTTGCCCTGGCAAGAGGGGCAGGGTTCGCACAACATATGCGCAAGCGATTCCCGCGTGCGCTTGCGGGTCAGCTCGACCAAGCCCAATTGCGAAAAACCGCCGGTCATGGTCTTTACCCGATCGCGTGATAGCTGCTTGCGAAACTCGGCCAGCACCGCTTCACGGTGTTCTTCCCGTGCCATATCGATAAAGTCGGCCACAATAATCCCACCCAAATTGCGCAAACGCAGTTGCCGCGCCAGGGCCTGCGCTGCTTCCAGATTGGTTTTGAAAATTGTGTCGTCAAAATTGCGTGCGCCCACATAGCCGCCCGTGTTCACATCCACGGTGGTGAGCGCTTCGGTCTGGTCCACAATCAAATAGCCACCAGACTTCAAATCCACCCGCCGCCCCAGTGCCTTGGCAATTTCCTCGTCCACCGAATACAAATCAAAAATCGGCCGCTCGCCCTTGTAATGTTGCAGCCTCTTTGCCGCCTGCGGCATAAATTCGCTGCCGAAAGCCAACAATAGTTCAAACTGCTCGCGCGAATCCACGCGTATGGTTTGGGTGGCCTCACCCACCAAGTCGCGTAGCACACGTTGCAGCAAATTCAAGTCTTGGTGCAAGAGGCTGGGCGGTGGCAAGCGCTGTCCGGCCTCTTTGATACGCGCCCAGGCTTTGCGCAAATACGCAACGTCATCGGCAATTTCGGCGTCGCTGGCGTCTTCGGCATTGGTGCGCAAAATAAAGCCACCGCCTGCCTCACCGGCTAGTTCTTGTACGCGCCTACGCAATGCTTCGCGCTGCTCAAGCGGAATCTTTTGGGAAACGCCTATATGGTCGTCCTGCGGCAAAAAGACCAGCATGCGCCCCGCCACGCTAATTTGCGTGGACAGACGCGCACCTTTGGTGCCCATTGGGTCTTTTATCACCTGCACCATGAGTGCCTGGCCTTCAAACACCTGCCGCTCTATGGGCACCTGCGCCTGACTCGCACGCGCCGCACTTAGCGTCTCGCCTTCGGCGGGTTTGTGCCATACATCGGCCACATGCAAAAACGCTGCGCGCTCCAAGCCGATGTCGATAAACGCCGACTGCATGCCTGGCAACACGCGCGAGACTTTGCCGATATACACATTACCTACCAAGCCGCGTTCCAGCGTGCGCTCTACATGCAGCTCTTGCACGGCGCCGTGCTCAATAACGGCGACCCGCGTTTCCTGCGGAGACCAGTTCACCAAAATATCTTGTTGCATCGCTTTATTCCCACGCGCCCATGGTGCGCAGCGTGTGTGCGGTTTCGAACAAGGGCAAGCCCATGATGCCAGAATAACTGCCTTCGATCTTTGCGATAAATGCTGCCGCCCTGCCCTGGACGGCATAGGCGCCAGCCTTACCCAGGGGCTCACCGCTAGCTGCGTAGCGGGCGATCGCCTCGGGCTGCAAGGTAGCGAACACCACATCAGACATGCTGCATGCCTGCTCTACCCGCCCTCGCCAGCCTAGGGCGATGGCAGTAAACACCTGGTGTGTGCGGCCCGACAGCAAACCAAGCATACGCTGGGCATCGTGTGCATCTGCGGGCTTTCCCAAAATATCATGGTCCAGGGCTACGGTGGTGTCGGCGCACAGCACCGGCGCATCCGCGAGGCCAAGACGATGCAAACGCGCCAGAGCAGCCTGCAGCTTCAAAGCCGTTACGCGCTGCACATAGTCGCGCGGTGCTTCGCCTGGCACCAGCACTTCCAAGGCCTCGCTGTCTTCATCGGCGCTGGGAAGCAGTAGTTGGTGCGCCACTCCCAATTGCGCCAGCAGTTGGCTGCGCCGGGGACTTTGCGAGGCAAGGTAAATAAAGGACGGTTGCATAGCGCGTGATGGGGGCAAATTCCTGGGCAAGTACTTATTCTCTATGGTAGGGGTGACTGGCATTGACGGACCAGGCACGGTACAGCTGCTCTATCAACAGCACACGCGCCATTGCATGGGGCAGCGTCAGGTCAGACAAGCGTATGCGCTCATGCGCACTGGCGCGAAAGGCAGGTTCCAGTCCGTCGGGACCGCCTATCACCAAGGCCACATCGCCGCCGCTGTGTTGCCAGTCGGTCAGGCGTTGCGCCAAGCCCAAGGTGCTAAGGGCGCTACCGCGTTCGTCCAGCGCCACAATGCGCGTACCCTTGGGAATCGCCGATTCAATGCGCGCGCGTTCTGCGGCATACAAAGTCTCTAGCGTCTTGGAGCCACGGGGCTCGGTTTTGACGGCTTTGAGTTCGATCCGGATTTCATGCGGGAAGCGCTTGGCGTAATCGTCCCAGGCCGTTTGCGCCCAATCGGGCACCCGCTGACCCACCGCGACGATGTACAGGCGCACCGGCGCGTCAGCCCTTGCGTACGGGCTTGGCCACTGGCCGCTTGGCCAGGGCTTTCTTGGCGGCGGGCTTAGCACGGGTGCTGCCCGCTGGCACGATGACTTTGCCCACGGTACGCACAGGAGTTTTGGCGACGGGCTTGGGGGCTACACCAGCACTTACGCTCTTACGTGCACTCGTCTTAGGCGCCGTACTCTTTTTGGCCGCCTTGGCAGCCGCTTCTTCATTTTTGCGCACTTGGGCTTTAGAGGGAAAGGCCTCGGCCACACCGATCTTGGCCGCGTTAGAGCGGCGTAAGGTGGCCGCAGCTTTGGGCTTGGCGACTTCGGTCGCCACCTTCGCAGGCGCTGCCGGTTTGGCCACGCCCAGCTTTAAACGCACTGGCTTTTCGCCCCACAATTCTTCCAAGTTGTAGTACTGGCGAAAACTCGGTTGCATGATGTGCACCACCGCCTGGCCGCAGTCCACAATAATCCACTCGCCATTGCCTTCGCCTTCGATGCGCGGCTTGGAAAACCCGGCTTCACGTACCGCGTCGCGCACGCTGGCAGCCAGCGCCTTGGTCTGGCGGTTCGACGTGCCCGATGCCACGATAACGCGCTCGAACAAGGCTGAGAGTTCTTCGGTATCAAACACGCGTATGTCCTGCGCCTTCACGTCCTCCAAGCCATCGACAATAGCGCGCTGTAGTTTCTGGATATCGTTTTTCTTGTTGGAGGGGGAGGTGGTCATCAGGGCGTTTGGTAGAGGTGGTGGTCTTCAATATAGCGTGCAACCGAATCGGTCATCAGCGCTTGGATGGTTTGGTGGCGGGCTATGCGCTCGCGGATGTCGGTAGAACTAACAGCCTGGGCCGCCATCGGCAGGCTATGCAAAGAAAAACGGGTGCGCAAATCGGAATCCAAAGGCGCCACATGGCCCGTCGCATCGGGCCGAACCGCTACCCAAATTATAGCCAGCCGGGCTAATTCGTCGGCACGGTGCCAATGGGGCAAGCCAGCCGCCTGGTCCTGCCCTATCAATAGCATCAGCCGCGCGCCAGGCCTTTGGGCCTGTAGGGCCTCCAGCGTGTCCACGGTATAGCTTGGCCCGCCACGGCGTATTTCGCTGTCGTCGACGACGACATCGGGTAAGGGTGAAAACAGCAGACGGCACATTTCCAGGCGGTGTGCCGCGTCGCAGAGATCGCGCGCTTTATGCCAGGCTTGTCCGGTGGGCACGATGCGCAATTGCGTTAAATCCAATTGGGCCAGCGCGGCCCTGGCCAGCGCAAGGTGCCCCGTATGCGGCGGATCAAACGCGCCGCCAAAAACGCCTATGCGCTCGGCTGCACTCAAACCCAGTCCCGCCGCACTAAAAACTGCTGGTACAAAGCCGATTCAGGGCTACCCGGTTCGGGCTGGTGCTGGTAGGACCAGCTCACTTGTGGGGGCATGGACAAGAGGATGGATTCGGTGCGTCCGCCCGATTGCAAGCCGAAATGGGTACCCCGGTCCCACACCAAATTGAACTCCACATAGCGCCCGCGGCGGTACAACTGAAACGCGCGTTCGCGCTCGGCATAGGCCATGTCTTTGCGCCGCTGCACAATCGGAAAATAGGCCTGTACAAAGGAATCTGCCAGCGCGCGCAACATTGCAAAGCTGCCGTCCTGTCCCAGCTCGGAAAAATCGTCAAAAAACACACCACCCACACCACGCGGCTCGTTGCGATGTTTGAGGAAAAAATACTCGTCGCACCAGGTCTTAAAGCGCGGGTATTTGTCGGCACCATAAGGGTCTAAAGCGGTCTTGCAGCTTTGGTGAAAATGCACCGCATCCTCTTCAAAACCATAGATCGGCGTCAGGTCCATGCCGCCACCAAACCAGCACACCGGGCTGCCGTCGGGCGCTGTGGCGGCTAGCATGCGCACGTTCATATGGACCGTGGGCGCGTAGGGGTTGCGGGGGTGAAACACCAAAGACACACCTAGAGCCTCAAAACCCGAGCCCGCCAGTTCGGGTCGGTGCTGGGTGGCGCTGGGCGGCAGACGCGGCCCGCGCACATGGGAAAAGCCCACCCCAGCGCGCTCAAACACGGGACCGCCCTCCAATATTTGGGTGATGCCATCGCCTTGCAGGGTCTCGCCCGCCGGCTTGCTCCAGGGGTCCACCACAAAGCTGCCACCATCCATGGCCGATACCGCCCCAGTCAGGCGTTCTTGCAGGCCGAGCAAGTAGTGGCGGACGTTCTCAGTGGTAGCGGCAAGCATGGTCTGGGTTCCTGTAACAATTTCTCATCAATAGTGCACTTTTTTCAGCATTGCTTGAGATTGGCAATAGCGTGCCGGGCAGCGGTTCAAGCAGCGCATTGTGAAGCAATCAGCTATCCGGAACGGTCTGCCGCGCCGCTGCGCCCTGGGCCGGTAGCAAGCAGACCGGCGCCGCCTGTGCTGGGCGGTATGCACGGACGCCTTCAAAACAACCGGCAATATGCGCCATATCCACCACGGCATCGCCGCTTAAGCGCATAAAGCGGGTGGCCTGCAGTATCTTGGTACCAAAATCCAGCCGCACCAAACACAGTGGCACATCCGCCTGCAGAGCCGTGGCGTAAAAACCGCTGCGCCAGCCCGCCTTGTATTTACGCGTACCTTCGGGGGAGAGGGCGAACCAGCAATACTGGCCTGCGGCACGCGCCTGCTGCAACTGTTGTACCGCCTGCCCCACCAGGCCGTGCGGCGCATCACCTAGCACCGCAATTCCACCGAGCCAGCGCAACCATCGGCCCAACAACGGGACGGAAAACAAACTGCCCTTACCCCAAAAATTGACTTGCACGCCCATGGACCACTTGGCAAGCAGGCCGATGACAAAATCCCAATTACTGGTGTGGGGATAGACCACGAACATGCCCTGCAAAGCGGGCAAGCCTTCAAAATGAACGCGCCAGCCCAAGGCTTGCAACATCCATTGGGCCAGCTTATTGCCCCGCAGTTGCACCGGATGGGGTAGTGGAAAAACGTGTTCCATAGACAGGACCGTCTAGAGCGATGTGCTCGTAAACCCAAGGGGCTGGCAGGGCTTTATCGCTTGATGGCCCGAAAACCAATGTCGCTGCGCCACTGCATGCCCTCAAAATGGATGGTGCCAATAGCATCGTGAGCCCTGCTTTGCGCCGAACGCACCGAGTCGGCCAGTGCGGTAACGCACAACACGCGACCACCGCTGGTCTGCAAGCTACCGTCCTGCAAACGCGTGCCCGCATGGAATACCACCAGATCCGCCGCTTCGGGTGGCACACCAGTAATGGCGTCGCCCGCACGCGGTTTGTCGGGGTAGCCAAAAGCGGCCAGTACCACGCCTAAGGCAATGCGCCGATCCCACTCCAATTGCATATCGCCCAGACCCTGCCCGGTATCGGTTGCAGCCCACAGCACGTCCACCAAATCCGTTTTCAGGCGCGCCATGATGGGCTGGGTTTCGGGGTCGCCCATACGGCAATTAAATTCCAGTGTTTTTACCGCACCATCGGGACTGACCATGAGGCCGGCGTACAAAAAACCGGTAAATGCAATACCGTCTTTTTCCATACCGCGCACCGTCGGCCAGATGACTTCCTGCATGGCGCGGGCATGCACTTTGGGCGTGACCACTGGCGCCGGCGAGTAGGCGCCCATGCCCCCGGTGTTC
>CANKNK010000013.1 GCA_947483455.1 Comamonadaceae bacterium
AAAAGATGAACCAGCTCATGCTCCAGCGGAAAGACAGGTCAATTTTGCGACCATACTGACCGGTTTCACTTTCGTGGACAGCCTCTCCAAACCACTGAAAAAGCACGTAAAACAAAAATAACATACCAAAGGTCAAGGAGTAACGGCCCCAAGCTACCCCATTGATCCACTGGCCTGCACCCAGGATCACGAAGAACAAAGCCAGCGACGCCATGAAGGGGTGGCGCGAAGGCTGGGGAACAAAATAATACGGTTTTGCGCCGTGTGCAGTACTACTCATTTCAGCTCCATTTTTCCAAATTCAACTCGAAGAACGCCGTGCCGTGGCCTGCGCTCATTTCCCAACCACCCAAGTAGCCACACCAATCAGGCTGACCACCAAAACCAATACCGTGATAACCCCCGCCAACAAGACATGCAGCGGGTTGACCTTGGCCGCATCTTCCTCAAAGCCGGCACGGCTGCGAATGCCAATAAAGGACCAGGCGACGGTCTTGAGACTGCGCAACACCGATGGGCGCGCAGCAATGCCAGGCACGGCGCTAGAGTCACTCATGATCTCACTACCTTGGCTGCAAGGCCAGCTACCGGCGCCGGCGGCACCTTGCCACCCACCTCAAAAAAGGTATAGGACAGCGTGATCGTTGTCACATCTTTAGAGAGCTTGGGATCGATCACAAACACCACCGGCCACGATTTTTTTTCACCGGCTTCCAAGGTGTACTGGTTAAAACAAAAGCACTCCAGTTTGTTAAAGTGCGCAGCGGCCTGTTGCGGTGCATAACTGGGAATGGCCTGTGCCGCCATGCGCCGGTTCTGCGTGTTCTGGAACTCGTACATCACGGTAGTCATTTCGCCCGGATGCACTTGCAGCGAGCTTTGCGCAGGCTTGAACTGCCACGGCCCCCGGCTGTTGGCATCGAACTCTACCGTGATCGTGCGACTCGTATCGACTTGCGTGTTGGCGGAAACCTGCGCTTTTTCACCCGGCACTGCCAACTCGGCCAGCGCCAGGATATTGACACCGGTCATCTGGCAGATCGCGTTATAAATGGGGACCAATGCATAACCAAAACCAAACATGGCCAGCACCACTACCGCCAGTTTGCCCAGCATGGTGGAATTTTGGTAACGCAGGTTCATGCGCAACTCAATGGCCCAGCAAGACCATCTTGACCATAAACCCGAGGAAAAAAACCACAGCCACAGATGCCAGGCTCAGGGCTAGGCGCAAGTTGGCTTTTTTTTGTTCAGGCGTCATGGCGTCAATCGATGTTGAAGGCTTTAGGCCAGAATTTTGTTGGCCGCGGCATTGAGCTTGGGCGGAGTCTCAAAGGTATGGAACGGGGCAGGAGAAGGAACTTCCCACTCCAGGCCTTCCGCTGCTTCCCAGGGACGCTGGGGCGCTTTTTCGCCATGGCCAAGCATGGTTGGCAAGACCACAAAGAAGAAGAAGTAGACCTGCGCCAAGCCAAAGGCAAAGCCGCCAATCGACGCGACCGCGTTGAAATCAGCGAATTGCATCGGGTAATCGGCGTAGCGACGCGGCATGCCGGCTAAGCCCAGGAAGTGCATAGGGAAGAAAGTCACGTTAAACGCAATCAGCGACCACCAAAAATGGATCTTGCCGCGTGTTTCGTTGTACATCACACCGGTCCACTTGGGCGACCAATAGTAGTAACCGGCGAACATGGCGTACAAAGAACCGGCCACCAGCACATAGTGGAAGTGAGCTACCACATAGTAGGTATCCTGCAACTGGATGTCGATAGGTGCCATCGCCAGGATCAGGCCGGTAAAGCCGCCCATGGTGAATACAAAGATAAAGCCTACGGCAAACAACATGGGGGTTTCAAAGGTCATGGAACCCTGCCACATGGTCGCAATCCAGTTGAACACCTTCACCGCGGTAGGCACAGCGATCAACATGGTGGCGTACATAAAGAACAACTGACCGGTCACCGGCATGCCGGTGGTGAACATGTGGTGCGCCCACACGATGAAGGACAAAATCGCAATGGACGAAGTGGCGTACACCATGGAGGTGTAGCCAAACAAACGCTTGCGCGCAAACGCCGGAACGATCTGGCTGATGATGCCAAAGGCCGGCAAGATCATGATGTAGACCTCGGGGTGGCCGAAGAACCAGAAAATATGCTGGTACAGCACCGGGTCGCCACCACCGGCGGGGTTAAAGAAGGTGGTGGCGAAGTGGCGGTCGGTCAAGGTCATGGTGATGGCGCCGGCCAGCACAGGCATCACTGCAATCAACAAGTAGGCCGTGATGAGCCAGGTCCAGGCGAACATGGGCATCTTCATCAAAGTCATGCCAGGAGCACGCATATTCAGAATGGTGACGATGATGTTGATCGAGCCCATGATCGAGGAGGCACCCAGGATGTGCATGGCAAAAATACCTGCATCCATGCTCGGGCCTTGTTGCAAGGTCAGGGGCGCATACAGCGTCCAACCGGCAGCAGGTGCGCCACCAGGCATCCAAAAAGAGCCTACGAGCATCAGGCCCGCGGGGATCAATAACCAAAAGCTGAAATTATTCATGCGCGCAAATGCCATGTCGGCCGCACCGATTTGCAGCGGAATCATCCAATTGGCAAAGCCCACAAAGCCCGGCATGATGGCGCCAAACACCATGATCAAGCCGTGCATGGTGGTCAGTGAATTGAATAACTCGGGGTTGACAATTTGCAAACCGGGTTGGAACAGCTCGGCGCGAATCAGCATAGCCAGGATGCCGCCTACGATAAACATGGTGAAGCTGAACAACAGATACAGCGTGCCGATGTCTTTGTGGTTGGTGGCATAAACCCAACGCCTCCAACCCGTAGGGGCATGGTCGTGGTGGTCGTCATGGGCGTGATCGTGGTGGTCTAAAACTGCGCTCATACGGGTTTCCTTCTCAATACTTCAATAGGTAAATCAATATCGCTGGCCTGCGCTTACTTGCGCAATGCCGCCACGTCAGCCGGTTGCACCAATTGACCCGTCTGGTTAGACCAGTGGTTCTTGGTGTAGCTGATAACCGCCGCGATATCGGTGTCGCTCAGGGCCTTCCAGGCCGGCATAGCGCCATTGTTTTGGCCGTTCAGCAAAACCTTGATTTGCTTGGCTTTGTCAGCATCCAACACAACCGCCGCACCATCGAGTGGCTTGATGGCGCCGCCGCCTTTGCCATGCGTTTGGTGGCAGGCGACGCAGTTTTGGGCATAGACTTTTTCACCGCGTTGGGTGATGTCAGCCAAGGTCCAGACTTTGGAAGGATCATCGGCCAATGCCGCCATCTTTTTCTTCTCGCCGTCAACCCATTTGCTGTAGTCTTCGGCCGATACCACTTTCACGTGGATGGGCATATAGGCATGCTCCTTACCGCACAACTCTTGGCATTGGCCATGGTAGTCGCCGATTTTTTCGGCACGGAACCAGGTGTCGCGCACAAAGCCAGGAATAGCATCTTGCTTGATACCGAAGGCCGGCACGGCAAAGGCGTGGATAACGTCATTGGCGGTCGTAATGATGCGGATTTTTTTATCCACAGGCACCACCAGGGCGTTGTCGACTTTGAACAAATAATCATCCACGGTCTCGCCTTTTTTCGGGCCGCCGTTATTGGACATTTCGCGCTGCTCACCGTCGATGGTGGAAACAAAACCGATGCCCTCGCCCTCGCCTTTGATGTAGTCATAGCCCCATTTCCACTGCATACCGGTGGCTTTAATGGTCACGTCAGCATTGCTGGTGTCCTTCATCGCGACCACCACCTTCGTAGCGGGCAAAGCCATCAAGATCACGATGATGAAGGGGATGACCGTCCAAATAATCTCCACCGTCACCGACTCGTGGAACGTAGCGGGCTTGTGACCCAGCGACTTGCGATGCTTCCAGATGGAATAAAACATCACTGCAAACACCGCAACAAAAATCACCGTGCAAAGAATCAGCATAAACCAGTGCAGCCATTGCTGCTCCCGCGCGATGGCGGTCACCGCAGGGGGCAAGTTCAATTGCATGACTGAAGGCCCACCGGGCAGATCATTCACTGTTGCCGCCAAGCCCATAGAACCGCTGCCAAGCCATACGCCTGCTGTTGCCAACAGTGAAGCTAATTTTTTCCAAATGCTCTTCATCGTTTTCACTTTCAATGCCTCAAAGTTTGCAAAATTACTATGTCGCCAGCCTTAGGTCGCGCTCTAGCCCATCCGTACAGCGCGGCGCAACTCATGCGCCAAGGCCTCGCGCCGCTCCGGGCGCACATAACGCCCGACCTGCATGGACTTACCCTGGCCCGACACTGCGATCAGCGAATGCGCGCCGCCCAGCGGCTCTATCCTGACCCACTGCCGGTGGAACTGTGCCCGCTCGCGCACGCCAGCGGCCTCATGCTCCACCACGACCTGCGAACCGTCCACCACGATGCGCTCTTGATCGAGCACGTGCCGGGAAAAAATCAAAAAACAAATCCCCACTGCCAAAGTCTCCAGGGCCGCGAAAGGCAGCACCAACACCGCGCCTTGCAGCCAAAAGAACAAGCCGATGCACAAAGAAACCAGACTCAACGAGGCGAAGAACACCAGCATTTGGGCCGGCGTTAGAGGGGCATGGCGTCGCAAAACCCACTCGAAACGGGGGTTTTGCGCATTGGCATCAATGGAATGACTAAAGCTCACGCGGTTTAGAGTTCATGGCGCGGCCCTGACACCAGGGCCACAAAAGCTTAAAAATCGGGTCAATACAACCTGTCAATTGTAGCCCATGCCCCTGTGGGGCTGGACGTGCGGCGCCCAATGCAACCGAACACGCAAAGGGCTTCGCAAGACCGGCCCTGGCTCATATTGGCTTTTGGGCGCGCAAGCTGGCGCGCATCTGCTCCAGAGGGATCAGGGTTTGCTCCTGCACCGCCATGCGCGGCGCCGGTTTGAACGCATGGCCGTAAATAATCTCAAACGTCAGGCGCAAGCGCCCGCTCTGCTCGGGGTCAGGCAGGCCGGTGGCGATGGCTTGGTGCAATGCGGCGCGCCAAGCCCGGCCCCGCAGTCCGGCAAAGCGCCCAGGGTGCAAATTGCGGCCCAGGCCGCGCAATTCTGCCAACAGGGTCACAGGCGAAGAAAACGACAGCGTGATGCGCTCCATATCCATCACCGGCTCTGCAAAACCGGCCTGCACCAGCATGTCGCCCCAATCGTGCATATCGGTAAATTCATGGGCGGGGGCAGGCCAGCCCTGGCGGGCATACAAGGTTCGCAACTCAAGCAGGGTGTCCGGGCCCAGGCAGGAAAACATCAAAAAACCGTCGGTTTGCACCAGGCTATGCCAGCGCTTGATGAGCGCTTGTGGGTCCGGGCTCATGTGCAAAGCCATATTGGCCCAGAGCAATTCCACGGGCCGGGTCGGCGCTTCAAAACGGGTCGGATTTTTCCAACGCTGGGCTGACCACCAAGCGGGGCCTAGGGCTGTGCGGGCTAGTTCCAAAGCGTGTGGCGGATCTTGCTGTACGAAACTGGTGGCCGTGGGATAGCGCCTGCGCAATAAGGTGTGCGCCTGAATGCCGCCGCGCAGTGCCTGCCAATGCAACCAGCTAAGCGGCTGCTTGAGCATCCACTGCAAACGCTCCTCCATGCGCCGCGCCACTTCCTCGTGCAGCCAGGGCGAGGCCCACTGGCCCCCAGGTCCGGGCCCAGTCGGCAGCGGCAATGCCTCCCAGCGCCTTGCAGCCTGGGCGTCGATAGTGGGAGGAACTTGGTTCTTCATCAAGCAGTATGGAGGAGACCGCGCAGCGTACCGCACAGGAGAAAAAGCCGGGCAGCGCCACAGACGGACTGGCCCTTTCGCATGGTCAAGCGGGCCTGACAGCAGTATATTGGCAGCATGTTTTTTGCGCTGTTTCAAGGGCTGGCGGCGCGCCTGCCGAGCCGCTGTGCCGTCTGCCATGCCTGGCCTGTGCAGCCCTTGTGCGAGGCGTGCATAGGACTGTTCGCCCAGCCGAGGCCGCGCTGCACGCGTTGCGCGCTGGTGGTGGCCGACGCCGCGCAGCCCTGCCCGGCCTGCCTGGCGGCAGCCAGCCCGCTCGATGCGGCACTGGCCGCCGTCAGCTATGGCTACCCCTGGGCCGGCGTGGTGCAGGAATTTAAGTTTCGGGCACAGCCTGCCTGGGCGCGCAGTATGGCCTTGCTGATGCGCAGTGCCCCTTGGGTAGAACCGGCGCTGGACGCAGCCGACTGGGTGCTGCCCATGCCGCTGTCTACCCAAAGACTACAAAGCCGAGGCTTCAACCAGGCCTGGTTGCTGGCACAGGCGCTGTGCCCTACCAAGGCGCGCGCGCAATGGCTTTTGCGTATTCGCGATACACCGGCACAAAGCCGCCTGGCACGCAGAGAAAGGCTCTCCAACGTGGCAAACGCCTTCGCCATAGACCCGCTGCGCCAGCGCGACTTGGAAGGCAAAAACGTGCTGTTGGTGGACGATGTGATGACCAGCGGGGCCTCGCTACGCGCAGCCGCACAGCCATTGCGCCAAGCTGGTGTGCGGCACATCACCGCGCTGGTGTTTGCCCGGGCGGAGAGCAGCGACTAAGCATCGGTACAGCATGCACCGGGCCGCGCGACAATGCGTCCATGTTGCATATCGTTTTGGTCCATCCGGAAATCCCTCCCAACACAGGCAATGTGATCCGCCTGGCGGCCAATACCGGTTGCAGCTTGCACCTGATCGAGCCGCTGGGTTTTTCCATGGACGACAAGCATATGCGCCGCGCCGGTCTGGACTACCACGAGTACGCCTCTGTCCAAAAGCACGCCAGTTGGCAGGCCTTTATCGATACCGCCAGCCCCAGTCCGGCGCGCATGTTCGCGCTGACCACACGGGGAAGCCGCAGCCCTTATGCGGTGCAGTTTGCCCAAGGGGACTGGCTGGTATTTGGTTCGGAAACCGCAGGTTTGCCGCAGTCCGTGCGCGCCAGCTTTGCCCCAGATCAATGTCTAAAGCTGCCCATGCAGCCAGGCCAGCGCAGCCTCAATCTGTCTAATGCGGTTGCGGTTACTGTGTTTGAAGCCTGGCGGCAGCTAGGTTTTGCAGTGGCTCAGCCGTAAAGGCGGGAAATCGATTCAGCCACACACACTGGCTTGGCTACGCCCTCGCGCTCGGTCGTCACTTCCCAGGTGAATTGGTAACCGCCCTGGTCAATGGCATCGGCTGCCAGCAGCTTGATGTGCGCCCGCAAACGGCTGCCTACCGGCACCGGGCCGACAAAGCGCACCCTATTCAAGCCGTAATTCACGCCCATGCGGACCTGGTCAATGTGCATTGCGGATGCAAAAAACAGCGGTAGCAGCGACAGCGTCAGAAAACCATGGGCAATAGGCGCACCAAAGGGCCCGGCCTGGGCGCGTACCGGGTCTACATGTATCCACTGGTGGTCACCGGTCGCCTGCGCGAACTGGTTGATCTGCTCCTGGGTCACTGTCATCCAGTCGCTCGTGGACACGGGCTGACCGGCCAGCGCCGCTAACTGCTGCAAATTTTCAAAATTTCTCATTGGAAAGTCTTTTTTAAAAAAAGGTACACACCGACTATCCACGTTCCAGCCACTTGCCAATGGGCTTCCATTGTTCGCGGTCCTGCTCCATGCGGCTGGTCTGCACATCAAACACGGTAAGCCCGTTGGCGGCCAAGTGCACATAGTTTTGGGTATCGCGCAGCGTCCCGACTTTGGGTAAATCAAGCGATTTCACAAATGCCGACAATTGATCGGCCGATAGCGTGCGCTCATCCACGCGCATGGCCACGATACCCACCTCCACGTTCTCGGCGTGTCGGCTGGCAGCCAGTTCATCGAGAAAACTGCGGGTCGCGTAGATATCAAAAATACTGGCCTGCAAAGGTACCAAGACCTTGTCCGCCCACTTGAGCACATCTTTAAGTTGTCTGCCCGCCAGCGCGGCAGGGGTATCGAGCACATAGTGGTCGGCACCCTTGGGCGGCTTGCTAAATTCCTCCGGGTCCACCTCCCAATAGCTGATGGGCTTGGCCGATGGCGGCCGCAATGACAGCCACAAACGCGCCGAATGCTGCACGTCCGCATCGCCCAACATGACGGTATAGCCTCGGGAGGCGAGATACGCCGCCACATGGGTGGATAAAGTAGATTTTCCAACCCCGCCTTTAGGGTTGGCAATGGCAATACGTGTCATACGGTGTTACCTCTTTCCAATGGGTGTGCCGGCAGGGGCGGGGTTGCCATTATGGGGTGCGCAGGCCGTTTCGGCTTTGGAATTTAGCACTACGCCGACGCCCCGCGCAGGGTGTTCAGGCAAAACCGTCCCAGACCAGTTTGATACCGGTAAGCAGCATCCCAGCGTACACCAGACGGTAAAACACAAGCTGGCTCACATGGCGCGCCAGCCGTACCCCAGTCCATACGCCTATGGGCGCCAGCGGCAGCAAGACCAGGGCGGTCGCCATATTGCGCACATCGAGCAGTCCCAGATAGGCGTAAGGAATCCACTTGCACAAATTGAGCACAAAAAAGAAAAAGGACATGGTGGCGGCAAAAGACACGGGGCTCAGGCGCAGGCCAATGAAATACGCGTTGATGGGCGGCCCGCCAGCATGGGCCACAAAGCTGGTAAAGCCGGAGATGACCGACAAAATCCGGCCCAAGTAAACCGGTGGGGTCGCCAAAGTAGACGCTTTCCAAAACAGGCGTTGGGCCAGGAACAGCAGGGTCACTATGCCCACCACGCCAGAGACGGCGTGCGGCGGCACCAGCTTGAACAACAGTGCGCCCAGCACAATGCCCAGCACCCCAAACGGCAGGATGCGCCGCAGCAGCACCGGGTCAAAGTCCTTGCGAAATGCGGCGCTGCCCAGCACGTCCATCACCAGCAGCAGCGGCATCAAAATCGCGGCTGCCTCGGCGACCGTCACCGACAAGGCCATCATAGGCACCGCCAAAGACCCAAAGCCCGCGCCGAAACCGCTTTTACTCACACCCAAGAGCAACACCGCTGGAATAGCCACGGCATAGAAAAACGGATCGCTGATCAGGGGCCAGTGGTCGAGCATGCGCTTGCAATAGCCCCTGAAGGGCAAAAACGCCCATGGTAACCTTGCCCGATGTTCAACCCCTCCCAAGAGGATGTGCGCCGTTTTTTTTGCACGGTGTACGCCAAATCCCGCCATGCGCAGCCCATGGACGCCATCGAAACCCTGGCTGGCCAATGGATAGCAGAGCATCCCGAATACCACGCCGACTTAGAAGACCAGGAAGCCGCCATCACACGCGCTTACCCCGGCGGCAGCGGGCAGACCAATCCGTTTTTGCACCTGTCCATGCATTTGTCCATTAGCGAGCAATGCAGTATTGACCAGCCGCGCGGTATCCGCCAAGCGGTGGAACTGTTGACCCACAAAAGGCAGTCCCTGCACTTGGCCCACCATGAGGCTATGGACTGCCTAGGCACCATGCTATGGGAAAGCCAACGGGCCGGGCGACCGCCCGACGGCCAGGCCTATATCGATTGCGTGCAGCGCCACGCCACGCGCGACTGAGCGCGTTTAGGATGCAAATGCGCGTCGGTTCTGGCGCGGGCAATTAGTCACCCTGGGCTTCTGGCAAATGGCGCACTCCATTGCAAGGCACAAAAAAACCGCCCGAAGGCGGTTTTTTTGTTGGGGGCGCTCCGATTCAACGAAAGCGGCTTTCGGGCACGGTTTTGAGTGCGCCAGGCAGGCTGCCCACGTAATTGGCCAGCTCTTTGAGTTCGGCGTTGGAGAACTGCTTCGCAACACCCGCCATGATGGCGTTCCCACGGCCCACTTGCGCGTTGCCTTCAGCTTTGTAGGATTTGAGCGCCACAAACAGGTAGTCCTTGTGTTGGCCGGCGATCATGGGGTAGCTGGGGTCAATAGGCTTGCTGAGATTTTCGCCGTGGCAGGAAGCACAAGCGCCTTTCGCCACCAGGGCTTCACCCGCAGAGGCACCGCCGCCTACCTTGTCTAGCGCTTTGGCATTGGCATCCACCCCTAAAGCGCTGAAATAGGCTGCCAGGTCGGCCATGTCCTGGTCCTTCAGAGTGACCGCGATACCCCGCATGGTGGGGTGCTTGCGCTCGCCTTTTTTGTAGGCGTTGAGGGAGGAAATAATGTATTTCTCGCCCTGGCCGGCGATCATGGGAACCTTGTGCACCTCGGGGAAGCTGGCCTGGTAGCCCACGATGGAGTGGCAGCCCAAGCACATGGCATTTTTCTTTTCACCGGCTTTGGCGTCGCCCTTGATGTCCTGCGCAAAAGCGGCTGTGAGGGTCACTGAAGCGACAACAAGTGCAATGAGGGAGCGGAGCAATGGGTTCATTTTGCGCGGACAATCGGGTGAATATTGGTATAAATCGAATCGCGAATTATATCGACCCCACTCCCGTCCCCCGCCTCTGCCATGCCGCATTGCCCCTGCCATCCCGGGCTGCCATGGCTTCATGGCAGGTTTGGCCGGGCACTTTGACCGCCTTAGCCCCTATTTTTTGCCCCGCCATGAAATTTACCGGTTCCAAGAATTACGTCGCCACCCAAGATTTGATGCTGTCTGTCAACGCGGCTTCCACCCTGCAACGCCCGCTGCTGGTCAAGGGCGAGCCCGGCACTGGCAAAACCATGCTGGCCGAGGAGGTCGCCACTGCGCTGAACCTGCCGCTGCTGCAATGGCACATCAAATCGACCACCAAAGCGCAGCAAGGCCTGTATGAATACGACGCGGTCAGCCGCCTGCGGGACTCGCAGCTATCGGATATCGACGGCGGCGAGCGGGTCAAGAACATCCATAACTACATCGTCAAAGGCGTGCTGTGGCAAGCCTTTACTTCGGAAACCCCGGTGGCGCTGCTGATCGACGAGATCGACAAAGCGGATATTGAGTTTCCTAACGATTTGTTACGCGAAATCGACCGCATGGAGTTTTACTGCTACGAAACGCGCGAGCTGATCCGCGCCAAGCACCGGCCGCTGGTGTTTATTACCTCTAACAACGAGAAAGAACTACCGGACGCGTTTTTGCGCCGCTGCTTTTTCCACTACATCAAATTTCCGGATCCGGCGACCATGCAAAGCATCGTGGACGTGCACTTCCCCGGCCTGAAAAAAGAGCTGCTCAGCGCCGCCATGAAGACGTTTTACGAGGTCCGCAACTTACCAGGTCTGAAGAAAAAGCCCTCTACCAGCGAGTTGCTGGATTGGCTCAAATTACTCCTGGCCGAGGACATACCGCTTTCGGCCTTACAGGCCAAGGACGACAAAATGGCCGTGCCTCCGCTGGTGGGCGCCTTGCTTAAGAACGAGCAAGACGTGACGCTGTTTGAAAAACTCATGTTCATGCAACGCAATAACCGCTGAAATGGCCAAAAAGCCCCGCGTCAATTTCCTGGCCGTTGGCGTGTCCGACGCCCTCGGTTTCGTTATCGGCTGCCTATCTGGCTATGGGCTGGGCCAACTCATCGGGATGGACGTATTTGCAAGGGGTTACGACAACTCCAGCATGGGCGGCATTGTGCTGGTCGGCTTGGGAGGCGGCCTAGGCTTGCAATTGGCCCGGCGCTGGCAGCAAGGGCGCCAAAATATAGATGAGGATAGTTAATCCCATGGCCTTTGTTGAATCGGTGGAACTGAGCGCTTACGGCGTGGCGCTAACACCCTTGGCGCTAGAACACGAGGCCGGCTTGCGTACGGCCGCTGCAGATGGCGCACTGTGGAATTTGCGCGTTACCTCTGTACCCGAACCCGAGAACACCCGCCAGTACATCGAAGACGCGCTAGCAATGCGCGCCGCGGGCAACCGCTTTGCGTTTGCCGTGCTGGATAAGCCCGGCGGCACCGTGATCGGCTGCAGTAGCTTCCACGACATATTGCCTGCCGTGAAGCGCCTAGAGATCGGCTACACCTGGTACGCCAAAAGCACACAGCGCACCCACGTCAATACCGCCTGCAAACTCCTGCTCATGACCCATGCCTTTGAAACTTTGGGCTGCCATGTGGTGGGTTGGCGTACGGATAATTTCAACTTCGCATCGCAAGCTGCCATAGAGCGCCTGGGTGCCCGCAAAGACGGCGTCATCCGCGGCCACGCGCTGCGCCGCGATGGCACCATCCGCGATACCGTGATGTACAGCCTGCGTTCGGGCGAATGGCCCGAAGTGAAGGCGCAATTGCTGTATTCACTGCACAAGCCCCGCTGAGGTAGTACATGCTGATTGACTTTTTTTACACCCTGCGCTCGGCCAAGCTGCCGGTATCGGTCAAGGAATACCTGACGCTGATGGAAGCGCTGCAAAAAGGCGTCGTCGGCCCCAACGTGCCTGAACCCGCCAGCGGAGAAGAGGCTTCAGGCTACGCAATTGACGACTTTTATTTCCTGAGCCGCACCACGCTAGTCAAAGACGAAAAGCATTTCGACAAATTTGACCGTGCTTTTGCCGCCTACTTCAAGGGCGTAGAGCAAATTGCGGACTTCACCAAAGAAATTCCACTGGAGTGGCTGCGCAAAAACCTGGAGTTGCAACTCAGCCCGGAGGAGCTGGCCAAAATCGAAAAAATGGGCTGGGACGAGCTGATGGAAACGCTGCGCAAGCGTTTTGAAGAGCAAAAGGAACGCCATGAAGGCGGCAGCAAGTGGATTGGCACCGGCGGCACCTCGCCCTTTGGCGCCTACGGACACAACCCGCAAGGCATCCGCATAGGCCAAGACAAAGGACGCAACCGCAGTGCGGTCAAGGTCTGGGACCAACGCGCCTACAAGGATTACGACGACACCCAAGAGCTGGGTACGCGCAATATCAAAGTGGCTCTGCGCCGCCTGCGCAAATTCGCCCGCGAAGGCCACGAGGACGAGCTGGACCTGGACGAAACTATTAGCAAAACCGCAGCCAACGCCGGCTACTTGGACATCAAGATGCGCCCGGAGCGGCACAACAACGTCAAAGTGCTGCTCTTAATGGACGTGGGCGGCACCATGGACGACCATATTGCACGGGTTGAAGAGCTCTTTAGCGCCACCAAAACCGAGTTCAAGCACCTAGAGTTTTATTACTTCCACAACTGCGTGTACGACTTCATGTGGAAAAACAACCGGCGCCGCTTTGCCGAAAAGTTCGCCACCTGGGACATCATCCGCAAGTACAACAAAGATTA
>CANKNK010000014.1 GCA_947483455.1 Comamonadaceae bacterium
CTCTGTTTCGCTGTTCCGACAGGAGCAGTCAGCGCATTTTCTGCTGCGCATTAGCCCCAAAAACCATTTGGCCGATTCCTCGGTGAACGCCAATGCCAAACAAGTGCTGACCGATGTCATGGAGAGTGCGCCAGACGCCTTTGTGGTCACCGACCTCAGCGGCAATGTGCTAACGGCCAACCGCGCCTTTTTACAACTGGCCCAGGTAAGCAATGAGGCACTGGTGCGAGGCGAGTCCTTAGAGCGCTGGCTTGGGCGTGCTGGTGTTGATTTGAGTGTGCTGATTTCCAATTTGCGCCAGCGCGATGTGGTGCGTTTGTTTGCGACCCGCATGCGCGGCGACTATGGCTCCACTACCGATGTAGAAATCTCGGCGGTTGCCGTCACGACCGGGGAGCAACGCTGCCTGGGCTTTACCATCCGCGACGTAGGCCTGCGCTTGAACACCGAGGCCAAGCCCGGCCGCGAACTGCCACGCTCGACCGGCCAGATGACGGAGTTGGTAGGCCGCGTACCACTCAAAGACATTGTGCGCGAAACCACCGACCTGATTGAACAACTGTGCATCGAGGCGGCCTTGGAACTGACGGGCGACAACCGGGCTTCTGCAGCCGAAATGCTGGGCCTCTCGCGTCAAAGTCTGTATGTGAAGTTGCGCCGCTTTGGCATGGGCGACGCCGGGGCGGAGAGCGAGAGCTAATTCGGCCTGCGGTGTCTGCACCACGTAGGCACTAGGGATAAACCATAGGAAGTGTAAATTTATCTTGACACTCGAAAGTGTCAAGAGTAAAACCTTCGGGCATGGTTCTGCCCCAATTCTCCGCAATCACTGAGCTGTTTAAGCCGATTACCTGGTTTCCACCCATGTGGGCTTTCGCCTGCGGCGTGGTGGCCTCGGGCGTGCCGCTGGAAGGCAAATGGCTGTTGGCTCTCATCGGCGTGGCGCTGGCAGGGCCTTTTGTCTGCGCCACCAGCCAGGCGGTCAACGACTGGTTTGACCGCCATGTGGACGCCATCAACGAACCACAACGCCCTATCCCTTCAGGACGCATGCCCGGGCGCTGGGGCTTGTATATCGCTGTACTGTGGACGCTTGTTTCACTGGCCGTGGCCAGTTTGCTGGGGCCTTGGGGTTTTGGTGCGGCGGTGCTGGGCTTGCTGCTGGCATGGGCCTATAGCGCGCCGCCACTGCGCCTCAAGGAAAACGGCTGGTGGGGCAATGCGGCATGCGGTATCAGCTATGAGGGCATTGCCTGGACCACCGGCGCCGCCGTGATGGCGGGTGGCCAGATGCCCGATGCGCGCTCACTCTGGCTGGCCTTTCTCTACAGCATAGGCACGCACGGGATCATGACGCTCAATGATTTCAAAGCCGTAGCCGGTGACCGAGCCATGGGCGTGCGCTCGCTTCCGGTGCAACTGGGCGAACAACGCGCGGCCAACGTGGCCTGCTGGTTCATGGCCTTGCCACAAATAGTAGTCATCCTCTTGTTATTTGCATGGGGCCAGCCTGGGCGCGGAATGGCGGTGGCGGTGCTGCTGGGCATTCAAGTGCTCATGATGGATTATTTTTTGACGCGCGTCAGCCATAGAGCGCTTTGGTATAGCGGCTTTGGTGTGCCGTTTTTCGTGGCGGGAATGATGGTCAGTGCCTTTGCTGTGCGCGCACTGGTGGGGGTGGGCGCATGAGCGCCGAAGGATACGTGATGCGACCTGGACAACAGGCCCTTGCACGTACCGTTTTTATTAATGCTAGAAAACTGTGAGGTGCTTCGATGGACACAAGCGAAACCTTTGATGTAGTGGTTGTCGGTGGCGGCCCGGCGGGCGCGACCGCAGCGCATACGCTGGCGCAGCGCGGGCATTCCGTGCTCTTACTGGACCGCGCCGGGCGCATCAAGCCTTGCGGCGGCGCGATACCGCCGCGCTTGATCAAAGACTATGCCATACCCGACCGCTTGCTGGTCGCCAAAGCACAGTCGGCACGGATGATTGCGCCCAGCGATCACCAAGTGGATATTCCGATTGACAACGGATTCGTCGGCATGGTGGACCGCGCGGAATTTGACGAATGGTTGCGCGAACGCGCAGCCAGTGCCGGTGCGGTCAGACGCATCGGAACCTTTGACAAACTGAGCCGCGATGCCGATGGCGTGAGCATGGTGCACTACCAAGCGCGTGAACGCTCGCAGCGCGGCGAAGGTACGCCGGCGCGGGTGCGGGCGCGCACCATCATTGGGGCCGACGGGGCCAAGTCCCAAGTGGCGCGCCAAGCGGGTGTGGATGGAGCCAAGGACACGCAATATGTATTTGCCTACCACGAGATCGTCAAAGCCCCTGCCATCAAGCCCGCGGGCTACGACGGCACGCGCTGCGATGTGTATTACCAAGGCCAGCTCTCGCCCGATTTTTATGGTTGGGTGTTCCCGCACGGGGATACCTTGAGCATTGGCACAGGCAGTGCCGACAAAGGCTTTTCTTTGCGCCATGCCGTGGGCCTGCTGCGCCATGCTTCGGGTCTGGGTCAGGCCGAGGTGTTGCGTCGGGAAGGCGCGCCCCTGCCCATGAAGCCACTCAAGCGCTGGGACAACGGGCGCGATGTGGTGCTGGCAGGCGACGCGGCGGGGGTGGTGGCACCGGCCTCAGGCGAAGGCATTTACTACGCGATGTATGGTGGCGAACTGGCGGCCTATGCCGTTGAAAAACTGCTGCACACCGGCGAGGTGAAAAGCCTGCAATTTGCGCGCAAGGAATTTATGCGCGCGCACCGCACGGTATTTACCGTGCTAGGCATCATGCAATGGTTTTGGTACCGCAGTGAGAAGCGGCGCGAGCGCTTCGTCAAAATTTGCGAAGACCGCGATGTGCAGCAACTTACGTTTGAGTCCTATATGAACAAGCAACTGGTGCGCAAAAAACCTATGGCCCATGTGCGCATCTTTTTCAAGGACATGGCGCACCTACTCGGATTGGCCAAAGTGTGAACCTGGAGCAGTTCTACCAGGGCCCGCTGGTGGTCGATATTGCCATCGGTTTCATTTCCCTGGAAGCTCTGCTGCTGTGGGCCTGGCACAAATTAACCGGGCGCGGATTGGCGCTAGCCGACTGCGTGCTGACAATTCTTTCCGGTGCCTTCCTGATGCTGGCGCTGCGCTGCGCCCTGACGCCCGAAGGCTGGCCAGGCATGGCGCTATTTTTGGTTGCAGCCGGTATTGCGCACGGCGCGGATTTACGAACCCGCTGGCGCAATCAGACCTGAATTGACAGGCCCGAGATTGATGTGGCGTGCAAACTGCTGCGCCAAATAGTCTTCACCATGCTCGAGCACAAAATAGCGGAAGGCCTCGGCCGCGGGCGATAATAGCTTGGACAGCATGTGGACCACATTCCAGGCGCGCACCACCGGAGCGCCTTCTACATCCAGCACGGCAATCAAACGGTTGTCCAGTTCCAGACCCAAGGTGTGCAGCGACAAAAAACTCAGTCCCATGCCCGCCATCACCGCCTGTTTAATGGTTTCATTGCTGGCCATTTCCATGCTCACACGCGGTTCCACGCGGGCTTTTTCCAAAAAGCGTTCCATGGCAGCGCGCGTACCCGAGCCGGGTTCGCGCAATATAAAAGGCTGTGCCTGCAGTTCCAGCGGAGCAATAGTTTCGCCACGCGCCAATAGGTGGCCCACGGGCGCCACAAAAACATGCGGATGCGCGGCGAAAGGCTCGGCACGCGTTGCCATTTCGGTGGGCGGACGGCCCATGATCGCAATGTCCACCTCATTGGCGTAGAGCATCTTGACCAGTTGCTCGCGGTTGCCCACCACCAGCTTAATGTCCACGCCTTGGTGCTCTTGGCGAAAGCGCGCCAGCAAATGCGGTAAAAAATACTTGGCCGTGCTGACCATACCAATCGTGAGCAAGCCCACTTCCAGCTTTTGCAGCCGGGCTGCGGCGTCTTCCGCATCTTTTAAGGTCGACAACATTTTGCGGGCATAGACCAGCATGTATTCGCCCACCGTCGTCAGCGTCACCGTGCGCCCACTGCGGTCGAACAAGGGCATGCCAATGTGCTTTTCCAGCTCGCGCACCTGCATAGTCACGGCCGGGGGCGTGAGATTGAGGGTTTGCGCTGCGCGGGCAAAGCTCAGGTGGCGGGCTACTTCGCTAAACACCCGCAGCTGGCGGAAGGTGGCGTTTTTCATTAAGTAATAGCTTAACTCAAACCAAACAATATTTGAATTTACTTACACATCTTGGACTTTTATAGTCAACATCGTAAGCAAAAGCGATGCGAATGCAGTTCCGGCACAGCGGTTAGCCCCTCCCTTTAAGCGTACGAAAAAATTACGCCGCGCGGTGGGAATCGGCCTGAGATGCCAGCCCCTGGCGCGATGCAGCCCATGCGTTTGCGCACCTAGTTGCACTGTATTGCTTTGAATTTTGCATTTGTGTTCTAACCTCGAAAGGATATTGCCATGGCTGGTCGTAATTTTCTCTTTGTCCCCGGTCCCACCAATGTGCCAGAGCGTATTCAGCGCGCCATGATGGTGTCAATGGAAGACCATCGCTCACCGCGCTTTCCCCAGCTCACCCAAACCATCATGGCAGGATTGCGCGAAATTTTTCGCACCCAGTCCGGTACGCCTTTTGTATTTCCTTCCTCGGGCACCGGTTGCTGGGAAGCGGCACTGACCAACACCTTGTCACCCGGGGACAAAGTGCTGGCGGCCCGCTTTGGCCAATTCAGCCACCTGTGGATTGATATGTGCGAGCGCCTAGGCCTCGATGTGCAAATCGTGGAATGCGAGTGGGGCACCGGCGTGCCATTGCAGCAATACGAAGACATTCTCAGAGCCGATACACAACACCAAATTAAAGCCGTGCTGGTCTGCCACAACGAAACCGCTACCGGTGTGGCATCTGACATTGCCGGTGTGCGCGAAGCCCTCGACGAGGCCTCGCACCCGGCCCTGCTGTTTGTGGACTGCGTTTCCTCGTTAGGCTGCCTGGATTTTCGCTTCGATGACTGGCGCATCGACATGGCCGTGTGCGGCTCGCAAAAAGGTTTGATGCTGCCTGCGGGTCTGGGCATTCTGTGCGCTAGCGCTAAGGCACTGGCGATGTACCCATCGTCCAAGCTCAAGCGGGCTTACTTTGATCTGCCGGACATGATCCAAAGCAATGCGACCGGCTACTTCCCTTACACGCCCGCTTTAACGCTGATGTACGGTTTGATCGAATCGCTCAAGATGATCAGCGAAGAGGGCTTGGACAACGTCATCGCTCGCCACCATTACTTGGCCGAGGGCGTACGCGCTGCGGTCACCCAGGGCTGGCAGCTCAAGCTTTGCGCCAAAGAGCAGCGCTGGCACTCCGACACCGTGTCGGCGGTCATGCTGCCTGAAGGTATTGCCGGCACGGAAGTCATAGCCCGCGCCTACCAGCGCTACAACCTGTCCTTGGGCGGCGGTTTGTCCAAAGTGGCGGGCAAGCTGTTTCGCATCGGCCATTTGGGCGATATGAATGAAATCCATTTGATGGCCGCCATCAATGGCGCAGAAATGGCCATGCTCGATTGCGGCGTCACATTGCAGCCAGGCAGCGGCGCAGCAGCGGCTGGCCACTATTGGCGCACGCATGAGGCACCATCGGGCTTGTGTGCCATGCCCAAGCCTCTGGTAGTACCCAGCAACACACCGCGCCCCAACACTGCGCTTGCAACAAGTTAAAGCGCGGGCCCTGGCCCGGCACCGCGGACGCGGGACGGTTTAGCCGCGCCCAAGGTTGCGGGCGGCGTTTCGCCACCCACTTAGCGCCAGCGATGGAGCCCCCGCCCGTCGGTCTGACCACTCTCGCCCAAAAGCTGCAAACCCGACGAGGCACAGCCAAGGGTCAGCGCTTGCGCTCTGTGGTGCCCGCTCGAAAACCAGCAGGAATAAAGCCGACGATTGCTTCAGCGATCACTTAACTGAAGTCAAAAAATATATGAATTTACTTTATTGAATTTGGCTTTTACAGTCTTTGCCAGATCACCCGAAGCCCTCACACAGGAGACATTGATGAGCGATACCGATAGCGGCTCCAGCCAGATTACCGACGCCAAAAAGCGCTACAGCGCCGGCGTTTTGAAGTACAAACAAATGGGTTATTGGATGCCCGATTACGTGCCCAAGGACACCGACACTCTGTGCCTCTTTCGCATCACGCCGCAAGACGGCGTAGACCCGGAAGAAGCGGCGGCCGCAGTGGCTGGTGAGTCTTCCACCGCCACCTGGACCGTGGTATGGACCGACCGCCTGACCGCCTGCGACAGCTACCGCGCCAAGGCCTATAAAGTGATTCCGGTGCCTAACAACCCGGGCCAATATTTCGCCTATGTCGCCTACGACCTGATCCTGTTTGAAGAAGGCTCTATCGCCAACATGACGGCCAGCCTGATCGGCAATGTGTTTTCTTTCAAGCCGCTCAAAGCCGCACGCCTGGAGGACATCCGCATCCCAGTGGCCTATGTCAAAACTTTCAAAGGCCCGCCCACCGGCTTGATCGTCGAGCGCGAGCGTCTGGATAAATTTGGCCGTCCCCTGCTGGGCGCGACGACCAAGCCAAAGCTGGGCTTATCCGGTCGCAACTATGGCCGTGTGGTCTATGAAGGCCTCAAAGGCGGCCTGGACTTTATGAAGGACGACGAGAACATCAACAGCCAGCCCTTTATGCACTGGCGCGACCGCTTTTTGTTCGTCATGGACGCGGTGAATAAAGCCAGCGCCGTCACAGGCGAGGTGAAAGGGAGTTACCTGAATGTGACCGGCGCGACCATGGAAGACATGTACGAACGCGCTGAGTTCGCCAAAGACCTGGGCTCGGTCATCGTCATGGTGGATCTGGTGATTGGCTATACCGCCATCCAATCCATGGCCAACTGGTGCCGCAAGAACGACATGATCATGCACATGCACCGCGCAGGCCATGGCACTTACACCCGTCAGAAAAACCATGGCGTGAGCTTTCGCGTCATCGCCAAGTGGTTGCGTCTGGCCGGATGCGACCATTTGCATACCGGCACCGCGGTGGGCAAACTCGAAGGCGACCCGCTCACGGTACAGGGCTATTACAACGTCTGCCGCGACAGCTATACCAAAACCGACCTGCCGCGCGGCCTGTACTTTGACCAGGACTGGGCGGATTTAAAAAAGGTGATGCCGGTGGCATCGGGCGGCATCCATGCCGGGCAAATGCACCAGCTCATCGACTTGTTTGGCGACGATGTGGTCTTGCAATTTGGTGGCGGTACGATTGGCCATCCTATGGGTATCCAGGCCGGCGCGGTGGCAAACCGGGTGGCATTGGAGTCCATGGTCAAAGCCCGCAACGAAGGGCGCAATATTTTGGAGGAAGGCCCGACCATCCTCAAACAAGCGGCGAAAAGTTGCACACCACTCAAAGCAGCATTGGATACCTGGGGCGAAATCAGCTTCAATTACCAGAGCACCGATTCCAGCGACTACACCGCCACGCCGGCCACTGCCTAAGACCACCCAGCTGCAAGGAGAACCCCACTATGATGACCAACCCAACCGGCCGTTTGACACAAGGCCAATTCAGTTTTCTGCCCGATCTCACAGACGCGGAAATCACGCTGCAAATCGAATACGGCCTGCGCAAAGGCTATGCCTGGAGCGTGGAATACACCGACGACCCGCATCCGCGCAATACCTATTGGGATATGTACGGCAACCCGATGTTTGACTTGCACGATGCAGCGGGCGTGATGCAGGAACTCAAGGCCTGCCGCGCCGCATTTCCCAATCACTACATTCGTATGATGGCTTTTGACTCCACCCGCGGCGTTGAGACCATCGCGATGAGCTTTATCGTCAACCGTCCGAGCAAGGAACCCGGCTTTATGCTGGAGCGCCAGGAGGTCAATGGCCGTTCGCTGCGATACACCACCCGCGGCTACGCGGCCAATCAGGCCGAAGGCGAACGGTACAAAGGCTAAGCATCGTCGCCCCGCATCAACGCACAATTAGCAAATGTCCGCACCAGCGTATTCCATTCCCGGTAGCACACCAACTTCTGGCGCAGGCGGCGATGCGCCAGTGGTGTCGGAACCACGGCAAGACAAGACCTCCGGTGCGCGTTCAGTGGCCGAGGTGCTGGAAGGATCGCAGGTGGAAGCCGTACTGCAGGAACTGGACCGTGATCTGGTAGGTCTGGCGCCAGTGAAGGCGCGCATCCGGGATATTGCTGCCTTGCTGGTAATAGACAAGCTGCGCGTGAATCTGGGCTTAAGCAGTCAGGCGCCTAGCTTGCATATGTGCTTTAGCGGCAACCCCGGCACTGGCAAAACTACGGTGGCCAGCCGGATGGCGCAAATTCTGCACCGCCTGGGCTTTGTGCGCAAAGGGCATCTGGTCTCTGTCACGCGCGACGACTTGGTGGGGCAGTACATTGGCCACACGGCGCCCAAAACCAAAGAGGTGCTCAAGCGCGCCATGGGCGGCGTCTTGTTTATCGATGAGGCCTATTACCTCTACCGCCCGGAGAATGAGAGGGATTACGGCCAGGAGGCAATTGAAATCCTGCTGCAAGTGATGGAAAACCAGCGCGACGACCTGGTGGTGATATTGGCTGGCTATAAAGACCGCATGGATACGTTTTTTCAGTCTAACCCCGGCATGAGCTCGCGCATCGCCCACCATTTGGACTTTCCCGATTACGCTGTGGGTGAGCTACTGCACATTGCCGGTATGACCTTGGCGCAGCAAAATTACCGCTTTGGCGAAGGTGCGCAAGCAGCGTTTGAACAGTACCTAGGGCTTCGCATTGCGCAACCGCACTTTGCCAACGCCCGCAGCGTGCGCAATGCTTTGGACCGGGCCCGCCTGCGCCAGGCCAGCCGGCTGTTTGCCGATCGCCAGCGGGTTCTGAGCGCCGATGACTTGACAACCATAGAAGCGGCGGACATTCTTGCCAGCCGTGTCTTTCAACTATCCTGAATACAAGGACAGCGCATGCTCAAAGCCCTTATTTTTGATGTCGATGGTACGCTGGCCGATACCGAGTCGGCGCACCGGGCTGCGTTCAACCATGCTTTTGCAGAAGAAGGGCTGGACTGGGTCTGGGACGAGGCGCTCTACATTAAGTTGCTCGATATTTCCGGAGGTAAGGAGCGCATCGCCCATTACTGGAAGCAAACGCGCGGCGACATCGTAGGTATTGAGGCCGACGCGCTCAAAGACACCATTGCGCGGCTGCACGAGCTCAAAACCGCAGCCTATGAAGGCATGGTCAATGATGGCATGGTGAGTTTGCGCCCGGGCGTCTTGCGCCTGATTGAATCAGCACACGACCAAGGCTTGGCGCTAGCGATTGCCACCACTACCTCGCCGGTCAATATCGCAGCGCTTTTGCGCAAAGCCATTGGTCTGCACTGGCGCAGCTTGTTTGGCGTGGTGGAAGACGCATCAACCGCACCGCGAAAAAAACCGCATCCACAGGTCTATTTACAGACGCTTCAGCGCATGGGTCTGGGCGGCGACGAATGCCTGGCGATTGAGGATTCAGGCAATGGTTTGCAAGCCGCATTGGCCGCGGGCTTGCCGACCGTGATCACGCCCAATAGCTTTACCGCGAAGCACCACTTCGAAGGCGCTTTGCGCGTCGTTCCGGATTTGGGGGATACCACCGTCGCGGATTTGCGTATCTGGCATTCCCAAGCCAGCATCATATGAAAATTTGTTTTCCCGAGATCACCCCATGCCCTTGTCTGCCCGCTCCCAGTATTCCACACTGACCCAGTTTTTGATCGAAGAGCGGCGCAAATATCCCAGCGCCAGCGGCGACTTCAATGCCCTTATTTTGGACATCGCGCTGGCCTGCAAGGCGATAGCGCGCGGTGTGGCCTTCGGCGAGCTTGGACAGGTGCTGGGGGACCATAAAGATAGCGATGGCGTATCCGTCAATGTACAAGGCGAGGCGCAGAAGACCTTGGACGTACTGAGCAACCAGGCGTTTATCCGCCGCACCGAATGGGCGGGTAACCTGGCAGGCATGGCTTCAGAGGAGATGGAGCACCCATACCAAATTCCTGCGCAGTACCCGCGAGGTAAGTACTTGCTGGTGTTTGACCCGCTCGACGGCTCCAGCAATATCGATGTCAATGTGGCAGTGGGCAGCATTTTTTCGGTACTGCGTGGGCCTGAGGATGGGCGGGACGTGCAAGAGGTCGACTTTTTGCAAGCAGGCACACGCCAGGTAGCAGCCGGCTATGCCATTTACGGGCCAACCACCATGTTGGTACTCACCCTCGGTAATGGTGTGCAAGGCTTTACCTTGGACCCGAACCTGGGCGAATTCATGCTCACGCACCGCAATATTCAGATTCCACAGGATACGCATGAGTTTGCGATCAATGCCTCCAACAGCCGATTCTGGGAAGCACCAGTCAAGCGCTATGTTGATGAATGCCTAGCCGGTAAGACCGGGGCACGCGGCAAAGATTTCAATATGCGCTGGATCGCCAGCATGGTGGCCGAGGCACACCGCATCCTGATGCGCGGCGGCGTGTTCATGTACCCGCGCGACACCAAGGACCCGAGCAAAGCCGGGCGGCTGCGCTTACTGTATGAGGCCAATCCGGTGGGCATGGTGATGGAGCAAGCCGGTGGCCGGGCCAGCACCGGCGAGCGGCCAGTTTTGGACGTTGTACCGGACTCGCTGCACCAGCGTATCGGCCTGGTTTTTGGTTCACGCAAAGAAGTCGAGCGCATCGAGCGCTACCACCAGGAACCGGAGCAAACCGAGGAACACAATCCTTTATTTGCCGAGCGTAGCCTGTTTAGATTCTGAGATTATTTCGTTCAGGGAGTCCCCATGTCAGTGAAACACCCGATTGTTGCGATCACCGGCTCTAGCGGCGCCGGAACCACTTCGGTAACACGCACTTTTGAAAACATTTTCCGCCGCGAAGGTGTTAACGCCGCCATCATTGAAGGCGACAGCTTCCACCGCTACGACCGTGCTGAGATGAAGTTGCGTCTGGCCGAAGCAGAAGCGAAGGGCAACAAAAATTTCAGCCATTTTGGTCCCGAAAATAATTTGTTCTCCGAACTAGAAGCCTTGTTTGCCGCCTACGCAAAAACAGGCAGCGGCAAGCAGCGTAAATATTTACACGACCATGAAGAAGCCGCGCCCTTCAAGCAAGAGCCCGGTACCTTTACACCCTGGGAAGATGTGCCTGAGGGTACCGACTTGCTGTTTTATGAAGGTCTGCATGGCGCGGTCGTCACTGCTGAGGTGAACATCGCGAAGCACCCAGATTTGTTGATCGGCGTGGTGCCGGTCATCAACCTGGAGTGGATACAAAAGCTCTGGCGCGACAAGTCCAAGCGTGGCTACAGCACCGAAGCGGTAACTGACACTATTTTGCGTCGCATGCCCGATTACGTGAACTACATCTGCCCGCAGTTTATGCATACGCATGTCAACTTCCAGCGCGTGCCCATGGTCGATACCAGCAACCCGTTTATTAGTCGCGATATTCCTTCGCCGGACGAAAGCATGGTGGTCATTCGCTTTGCCAAGCCCAAGGGAATTGACTTTCAATACTTGCGCAGCATGATCGACGGCAGTTTCATGAGCCGTGCCAACACCATCGTTGTGCCCGGTGGCAAGATGGAACTGGCGATGCAACTCATCTTCACGCCCTTCATCTGGCGCATGATGGAACGAAAGAAACGCATCGCATGAACCGCTACGACCTCATACTGTTCGACCTGGATGGCACTCTGGTCGAAACCGCTCCGGAAATTTGTGATGCCGTCAATGACACCTTGCAGCACTTTGGTTTCGCAAGCGTTTCACAATCCCAGGTCAACGACTGGATCGGCCATGGGACGTTGGAACTGCTGATCCAGGCATTGGCGTTTGTGCAAGGGCAAAGCGATGCGCTTATCCGCAAGTCCGAGCGACTGCCCGCGATAGCGGCCGTCTTTAAGGTGCATTACCGCGCCCGCTGTGGAACGCGCAGCCACTGCTACCCCCACGTTATGGACAGCTTACACCGGCTCAAGGCGCAGGGCATTCGTTTGGGCGTTGTCACGAACAAAGAAGGCGCCTATACCCAAACTGTGTTGGATGCACATGGATTGACGCTGCTGTTTGATTGCGTTATCAGCGGGGATACATTGCCGACCAAGAAACCTCGGCCTGACGGTGTGCTCAGTTGCTTGGAGCACTTCCAAGTCACGGCAGATAGAACACTGTTTGTGGGTGATTCCAGCATTGACGTCGCTACCGCACGCAATGCAGGCGTGGCGGTATGGGTAGTACCCTATGGCTACAACATGGGCCATGCGATCGCGGATAGCAAACCGGATCGCGTTATCGCCAGCTTTGCGGAGCTCTAAGCAGACTGCTGAAGGCAGTTCAGCTAATCTGCCCCCGTGCGATTGCACTGCACTGGGTAATGTGGAGGTTTAAAGCTAAAAAAGATGAAGCTGCGATCAAGAGATAACATTACCGCTCGCGATTCTGACCTGCCCCCCAACAGCCGTACCAACGTAAAGTTTGTGAAGTCCGTCACCATGGAGAATGACGGACATGAAGAAGAGCAGATTTACCGACGAACAGATCATTGGTTTCTTGAGGCAG
>CANKNK010000015.1 GCA_947483455.1 Comamonadaceae bacterium
GCTGGGCGCTGCCTTGCGCGAGTCGCATGAGGAAAGCGGCTGGCGCTGGGCCGATGCTGCAGTGCCAAGCCTGAACAAGACGGGCTTTTGCTACCTAGGCCGCGCTATCACCCCTGCGCAAAGCCCCAGGCGTTTTCATGCGCGTTTTTTTGCCGTGCCGCAAGAACGCATGCAACAAGACCCGCATGCCGATGGCGAGTTGCTGGACTTGCGCTGGGTCGATATACGCAACCCGGAGCAATTGCCCATCATCGACGTCACTGAATTCATGTTGGCCGAATTGCAGCGCGAGCTCACTGGCCAGCGCGCAGACCTGCCCTTGCTCTGTTATGTCAATGACCTTGTGCGTGTACGCAGGTGCCCTATCAACCCTTGAGGGTGAACAGCGGGATGTCTTTCTGCACCGAAAGCGCATCGAGCTGTTTGCAGGTTTGGCCTTTAACAAAGCTGGCAATGGTGCTGTGGCTTTCGGGACGGGACATGGTGCGGACATCGCTTTGCGATTGGCCTGCTGCCTGCATCAAGCGCTGGGCGAAATGCGGCTCTAAGGCCGCGAAGGCCACGCGCCCGTCTTTGCAGGGGTAAATGCGGTAGCCGGCATGGCTGCCACCCACGCTGCCCTTGGCGGTGGTCAAGCCCCAGTGGCGCGGCAGCGCCAGGTAATGCGCGGCTTCGGACAGAGCGACTTCGATATGCGCGCCTTTGCCGCTGGCCATACGCTGCATGTGCACTTGCAAGACCGCTTCGCTGGCCATGAGCGATCCGCCCATGTCCGCGTACAGCGAGGGCGGGGTGTCCATGCCAATGAGCAAACCGGCTTCGGCCATATAGGTCAGGTCATGCCCAGGCTCCTCGGCGCGTGCGCCCGGTGCGCCGACGATGGCGACCATGCTCAGTGTGGGGTAGCGCTTTTTCAGGCCCACCCAGCCCAGGCCCAGTTTGTCCAAAGCCGAAGGACGAAAAGAAGTGAGCAGCACATCGCTACGCGCCAGCACTTTGTGCAGTTGGGCCTGGCCTTTGGCGGTTTTGAGGTCGGCCTGCATCACGCGGATGCCTTGGTGCAAGCTGGTGTAAGCGGGCAGGTTGTACATGCCCATAGGGTCACCCGGCGTACCCGCTGGCATGCTTGCGGGCGCCGGGGGTTCCAGCTTGCTGCAGGTCGCGCCCATGGCTTGCAAACGCATCATGGCGGCGGGCCCGGGCAGGTTGAGCGCCAGGCTGAGAATGCGCACACCTTTGAGCGGACGCAGGACTTTGGGGGCGGTGCTTGGGGTCTTCATAGTGGCCACTGTATGCGAAGGATGGGAAAAGTTTGGAGCGCAGGCATTGGGTGCAATGTCAAGCGAGGTGCTCAGACCCCGCTGACTTCCTTGGTATCCAAGCCGCGCGCTTGTTGCGCCCACGTGGCAAACCAAGCCAGGGCGACTGTGTCGGGGTCATCGGCGGCCAGCGCATCGAGCACGCAGACCTCGCCGACCAATTGCGCGCCCAGGTCTTGCAAGCGGTTTTGAAACGCTTTTGCGCCACCGTAAAAGGTATCGCCATAGCTGCTGTCGCCCAGGGCCACCAGGCCAAAACGGACATGGCCCAGAAAACGCGCATCGGCGTCCAGGCTTTGGTACAGGCCTCGGGCGTTGTCCGGTACATCGCCGCTGCCGGTGGTCGAGCAGCACAGCACCAACAGGCCGGGCGTGTCGAAAACGGCAATAGACAAGTCTTGCATGTCCAGCACGTGGGCGCTGGCGCCATGCTCGGGCGCGGCAAATGCCAGGGTTTGTGCAATCTGGCGGGCGTTTCCGTGAACGCTGCCAACCAGCAGGGTGAGTTGCATAAGCGGGTGGGGGAGGCGAAAAAGGCAGGCTCGCATGATAGGGGCAATAATCAGCCCATTGTGCCAAGGCTTCGCGCTGGGGATTTGCAGTGGAGCGACGGGGCGTTTAACTAGGGGGTGCCGGCTTGAGTTCAGATTTTTTGAGTGCGGATTTGTTTCCGGAATTACCCAAAGTGCTAGTCCCACCCCCGCCGCGTAAGCGCAAACCTGCCGGGCCCAAAGCGCCCGCGAAACCTTCTGTCAATCCATCCCAGGTAGTAACTTTGGCAAACGCAGCCGCACATCTATCCGCAAGCCCAGTAAGCGCCCCCGAAGCCTGTGCCGCCGTGCTGGAGGCCCATCCCGACTACCGGGTCCTGCGCCGCTTGCCCGTGCGGCTCGATTGGGGCGACGCGCCGAACGCGGGCCGCACCTGCGTGTTGATTTTGGATACCGAAACCACCGGCCTAGACCAGTCCAAAGAAAAAATTATCGAACTCGCCATGCTGCGCCTGGAGGTGGACAGCGCCACCGGCGTGCCGGTGGGATCGTTACAAGTGTTTGACGAACTGGAAGATCCGGGCCGTGCCATTCCCAAAGAAGTGGTCGCCTTGACCGGCATTACCGATGCCGACGTGCAGGGCAAGCGCTTGGACGAGGCGCGCATCGCGAGCATGCTGGAAGGCGTGGATGTGGTGATTGCCCACAATGCTGCGTTTGACAGGCCGTTTTGCGAAGCGCGTATCCCGCAGTTTCGCGATTTGGCCTGGGCGTGCTCGTTTGCCGATATCGACTGGAAAGCCCAGGGCCGCAACTCCAGCAAGCTCGAAGCGTTGGCACTAGAGTTAGGTTGGTTTTACGACGCCCACCGCGCTGAGATGGACTGCCATGCGCTGTTGGCCGTGCTGTGCGCGCCGCTGCCAAAAGCCCCCGAGCGCAATGGCCTGTCGGCCCTGCTGGCGGCAGCGCTGAAGCCCGCATTGCGTTTGTACGCTACCCATGCGCCCTTCGATTCCAAAGACTTACTCAAAGCGCGCGGCTACCGTTGGAATGCCGAGCAAAAGGTCTGGACCACCCGCTTGGCCGACGAAGCTGCGCTCCAGGGCGAATGCGAATGGCTCAAGACCGAGGTCTATGGCGGTCGCCACGCGGTGGTTGCCATAGAGCAAAGTGATGCCCGCGCCAAATATTCATCGCGTGGCGGACGCATGGTGCAGCGCCAGTTATAGATGTTTGCGCAGCATGGCATGCCCAAGTGGCTGCACCTATCCCAAAATTTGCCTCGCTTTTTTAGCGTCGTCGTACATTTTCTCTAGCGGTTCACAATGTCCTACCAACTGATCGGCTTGCAAGCGGCCAAAGTCCGCAAAGTGTTCATCAATGGGCGGCTGGTGCCCTCTGCCATGCACAAGACCGCGCAATCGGGCGCGCTGGCCGTGGGGCCGCTGGGATTGGAAATCGATGAGCAGGCCGATTTGTCGGTGCACGGGGGCTTGGAAAAAGCGCTGTACGCCTATCCTCTTGCGCACTACGATTTTTGGCGCGCAGAGCGGCTAGCTGCGGGGCTGGGCGGCATAGACGACGGCCTGGCTTTTGGCGCGCTGGGAGAGAACTTGACGCTCCAAGGCTTGCTGGAAAGCGATGTCTGGGTGGGGGATGAGTTGCACTTTGCCCATTGCCGCTTGCGCGTTACCCAACCCCGCGAGCCCTGCTTTAAATTCAATGCGTCTATGGGCTTTAACACCGCGTCCAAGCGCATGGCGCAAACCGGTTTCTGTGGCTTTTACTTGGCCGTGGACCAAGCCGGGACCTTGCAAGCGGGCGAAGCCTTCACCCTGGTCCCTGGCCCGCGCCGCGTCAGTATTCCCGAGCGCTTTGCGGCCAAAATGTTCAAGCATTTGTCCTGAAGCCCCAAATCGGTGAAGCGCTTCTCGTGCTGTGGCCTTGGGGCCTAATCCCTAAAAGTTCAAGTGCCTAGGCGGCAATCACCGAGCCTGCACAGCTTGTGGTCTGTCCTAGGCCCCTACATTGCATTCCCGCCGCAGCAAGGCCAGCGCGTCGTGCAAGGCGTAGTCGGCGTCGCTGCGCAACACCGATAGCGCGTCCTCGGTGAATTCGCTCCACATCCGCAGGTAGTCGCTTTGGTAGGCGGTGGGTGCATGTTCGCGGATGAAGCCGCTCGCGCGCTCCGCGTCCATGCCAGATTTTCGGATTTTTCGGATTAAGGTCGCCGCACTTTTTTCGTTGAGCAAGGTTTTGGGTGCGCTGCCCGCGGCTACACACAGCAAAAGCGTGAGCAGCGAGCCTTCGTCCTCATGCCCTCCGGTAGCCTTACTCCAAGCGGCAGAGACTTGGCGCTCAAAGTCTTCCACTTCGGCCAGGCCGTCTTCCAGCCAGAAATAGCGGCCGGTAAAGGCAGGTGTTTGGCCGAACAGCTTGCGCGCTGGTGTGTTGGCGTCCATGATGCGCGCCCAGTCTGCTTGCAAGCTGTCGGCGACGGCACGCAGCGCAGGCGCAAAAGCCGCAGGCACACCCTTGGGCAAGGGCAGGGTCGGTGCCTGCGCCGCGGCGGCGAATTTTTTGCGCAGCACGGCAATAGTTTGTTCAAAGGCCGGCCAGTCCGGCACCACGCTGCGCTTGGCCAGCGACCAAAGCAGGGCGGTGCGCAATACGGCCTCGGCGTCCGGCGCTTCTTCGTGCAGGGTGTCGGCGTCCAGCTCCCATTGCTGTGCGCACCAAACAGCCGCATCCATCACGCGGGCGACCTGGTCCCGCTTGGCACGCTCTGCGCGGTAGTCGGCGTGGTTGCGCAGGCTCCAGCGCTCTAGCACGGGAATGTGTTCGTCGCTAAAGCCACGTCCGTCCTGCATGCCGAAGTGGGTGTTCTGCGGCATGGCAATCATGGCTTTGAGCATGTCGGAGCCGCCTTTAGAGCGTGATAGCAGCGAGTGATCACGCAGCGCTTGCGCCGCGCGCTGCAGATCGCCTTCGCAGCTTTCTTGCAAATACAGGCTCACTAAATTAACGATGCGCTCGCGCGCTTTTTCCAGGTCCGGGCGCAAATACTCGGTACCGAAATAGCGCGCGATTTGCACCATGCCTTTGGGCGCTTCGGTGCGCAGCGCGTCCAGGCGCTCGGCGCCGATCAGGCCATGGGCCACCCCATAGGCCAGTGCTTTTTCAAAAAACGGGCGCTCGTCAAACAGTGCTATGCCGCTTGAGGCATTGCCATCCGTGCGTGGCGCGGGCGCTGGGGAAGTTTCAGCCATGGCGCAAATGCTCGGTGAGGAAAGAATTTTTTACCACGGACTAAATGGCCGACTCTTCATCGGCGTCCAAAGCAGCAGGGGTCGCCTTGCCTCTGTCGGTGTCGCCGGTTTCCACTTTGCCATCGTCCTCGTCCAACTCAAACTCTTCGCCGCGCCCGGCATCGAATGCGCGGGCTTTGGCGCGCAATACCAACAAGGTTTCGATGAACAAGTCCACGCATTGGTAGCGCAGGGTGTAGGCCATTTGCATCCAGTCCTGGTCCGCCACTTCGTCTTCGTCGATGCGCGGTTTGGCATAGGCGTTGGCGTACAGGTCCGCCTCGGAAATCATGTCGCCGTCGTCTTCTGCGGTATCAAACAAACCGGTCCGCGCAAAGGCCTCCACGCGGCTCCAGCGCTCGGCAAAATAATCGGCCAGGGCTTCGCTGCCGCCCTCTAAATCACCAATAGCGCTGAGGAATTCCACAGGATCGCCACCGGGGCGAAAGATCACGGAGTTCACCATGCCACGCAAATGGGTGCGCGATAGGTCTTTGTACTGTTTTTCGATGACCACGGCCCTTGCGAACTGCTGGGGGGACACCAGCAAATTGACCACCGATTCTTTGGAGTTGTCGTACTCGCGGATGACGGCCAAGATATCTTTGGGCGGCAGTTGCTCCAGCACCACCATCAAGGCGCTGTCGCCTTCGGCGTCGGCCAACTCCACCAGCGCCGATTCGGCGCCCGAGATATCGCCCGCGGCAATCAGGCTTTGGGTTTTAGAAATCAATGCAAGATGTTGGCTCATGGCTATTCCTCTATCAATTCGTTGCGCAGCTTTATTCCTTGCGGTCAAAGCCTTGTTCGGCCATCCAATCATTGCCCGCTTCTTCGGCAGCGCGGGCTTCTTTTTCTTCCTCAGAGTCTTGGTCCTCGCCTTCCTTGTCGTCGTCCTCATCGTCACTCGCAGCTACGGCTGCCGGCGTGTGGTGGAACAAATACTCCATGCCCGCTGCCAGCACCATCAGCGTGTCGCCTGAGGCGTCTTTGCAAAGCTCCTCGGCCAGGCCTAGGGCCCAAGGCTCCAGACTCACATGGGCTGAGAGCGAGGCCCAGTCGGGCAATTGGCTTGGGTCTTTGGCGACCAGCGCGTCCATCAGCGCCGGTTTGCTAAAGCGCATGCCTTGGTGGAAGACGATGGCCACCATTTCCGGGGCGCTGGCCATCATTTGACGCAAAAACGGCAACTCTTTGCGGCGCTGGGACAGACGCTGGCGCAGCACGTTTTTGCCTTCGGAGTCAAAGGCCATGTCATTGATTTCAGCTTCGTAGCTAGAGCGCAAAAGCGCGAAATAGGGCGAAATTTTCATAAATGGTCTATCCGTGGGTTTGGAGCAGCTTGTCCAAATAAGGGTTCCAAATCTCGCGCGCGGTTTGCAGCGGGTCATCGAGCAGGTTGCGGCGGCGGTTGTCGTCGTAGGCCTGGCGCTTGCTCTCGTCGCTAAGCACTTCATAGGCCTGTTGCACCGCGCGAAAGCGCGCGGGTGCGTCCGGGTCGCTATTGCGGTCGGGGTGGTAGGTGGCGGCAAGCTGGCGAAACGCCTTTTTAATGTCCGCGATGCTGGCGCTGCCGCGCAGGCCCAGGGCGCTGTAATGGTCTGTCATATACCTCTATTGTCGCTGGCTTGGGAACTGCGTCGCTATTGCCGTGCGGCGCAGCGCTGGCCAAGCAACCTAGGGCGTGGAACCCAAGCTGTCACCTATTTACCGTTGCGCTGGCGGGGACCTGTTTACACTGGCACCATCACCTTGGGAGGCTTGCATGGCTGTTTCGGATATTCGTAGTGCTGCACCGATGGCCAGGCCGATGCCGCAGCGCCTGGACCACCCGCGCCCGGTGGAACCGCGCCGGATAGAGCCGTCGCGCGCTGCACCGCAGCGTGTCGAGCACCGCCAAGAAGCAGTCCGCGTGCAAGACCGCCCCGCACCGACTTCGCAGGCCAAAGGCCGGCATGTAGACATTCGGGCCTGATGCGACCAGCGCGCGGGTCCGCAATTCCACCTGGCAGATAGGCCCATACATGGCGGCCAGGCAAGACTTTGCTGTGCATTTATCGATTTATCCGCGTCGCAGCTGACTATTTTTTCCTACTCTTTGAAGGCATTTTCATGAACCGTGTCCTGGCCCACACTGGCGCCCGTTACCCCATTGTTCAGGCCCCTATGGGCTGGATTGCGCGTAGTCCCTTGGCCAGCGCCGTATCCCGCGCCGGGGGCTTAGGCATCATCGAAACATCGTCGGGCGAAACCGAGAATTGCCAGCGCGAAATCCGCACCATGGTCGAAAGCGGCCTGCCCTTTGGCGTGAACCTGCCCATTCGCTTTTTGAAAGACGAAGCCATGTTGCGCTTTGTCTGCGAAGTTGGCATCCGTTTTGTCACCACCTCGGCCGGTAGTCCGGCCAAGTTCATTGCGCCGCTCAAGGCCGCCGGTATCGTGGTCTATCACGCGGTACCCACGGTGGACATGGCGCTGAAATGCGTAGAGGCCGGCGTCGATGGTCTGGTCGTCGAAGGCGGCGAGGGCGGTGGCTTTAAAAACCCGGAGGAGGTCAGCACCCTGGTGCTCTTGCAGGCGATACGCGAGAAAGTGGACGTACCCTTGATCGCCGCAGGCGGCATGGTCGATGGCCGGGGCATGGCTGCGGCCTTTGCCCTGGGCGCCGAGGGTATCCAAATGGGCACCCGCTTTGTCGCCAGCCTAGAAAGCCCGGTGCATGCCCATTACAAAGAGGCGATTGTCGGCGCGGGCACCACCGATACCTGGATGCTCAACACCAAGTCCAGCCCATGCATACGTGCCCTCAAGACCGAATTTACCCAAGCGATTCATGAGGCGGGCCTGATGGGGCCGGAAAGCTTTATGGGCATTCAAAAAGTGTATTTCGGCGGTGACATGAACGCCGCCCCGGCGCTAGCGGGCCAGTCCGCCGGACTGATACACCAGGTGAGCAGCGTGCAAGACATCATCACGCAGACGGTGGAGCAATTCCAAGCCATTTCCCAGCGCATGGGAGCCATGGCACAGGCGGCTGATTTTGGATAAGGGCGTGGAATGAGCTTATCACTGGGCTAAACGGGCGATGCCATTAGTGATTAAAGTGTGGGCGCTCAGACGCATATTGAAATAATTCCGTTCAGCTCTTCGCATGCTGACTCAAATACCGCTGGAGGTACTTGTTTCCACGCGTGCGGCCGAGCACCACGGTCGCGCCAGGAAAATGACTTGGGCTGGTGTGCTAAGACATAGCAGACTTCGCCTTTGGGAGATGTGAATCGCACGGCAAATGGGTTGCTTTCATTGCTCGGCGCATGGGTCATTGGCAATCCAATGACCAGATTGGTGCGCTCATTGAATGCCTTGGACGACAGCACCAGCATCGGATGCTCGTCCTTCATTTCTGTGCCGACCTGTGGATTGAAGTTAATCCAGATCATGTCGCGGCGATCAGGCACCCACAGCTTAGCTGGGCTCGCCATCAGAAAACTTCAGCGCCGACCCGGCCGCTGACCATGACTTCACCACCGTGAATATCGGGGTCAAACGCCTTGAGTTTTTGGGCCAGCGTCAACTTGGGCTTGCCGACGGTGCGCAAGAACACGCCGCCATCCACCACCTCCACCTTGATCGGCAGCCCGCGGGTAAAGCGGGCTGCTTTGGCTACCGGGGCGGTTATGCGCACGGCGAGGCCATTGCCCCACTCTTGAACGGTCTGATCAACGGAAATGGTTGTGCTCATTAGGCTACCTCTTCGAAATGTTGATACGAGTTTATACGTCGCCATAAGCTGTGTCAACGTGTTTCAATATGGTGTTGTGCTACGGAGGTTCTTGCACCGCTTGGGCGTGAAGAAGGCGCTCCCTAGTAGGTGATTGCCGGCAGCGCCTAAATCGGCAAAGCCACCAAATCATGCCCCTGGGTGCCCACGATGCGGGCGCGGGTGAATTCACCCACCTTCAGGGTCTTGCTGATTTTTTCGGGGGGTAGCAGGCGCACCACGCCATCGATCTCGGGTGCGTCGGCGTAGCTGCGGCCTATGCCGCCTTTCTTGCCTAGACCGGGGGCCGAATCCACCAGCACTTGCATGGTGGCGCCGATACGGCGGCGCAGGCGCTCGGCAGACACTGCTTCGGCAACGGCCATAAAGCGGGAGCGGCGCTCCTCGCGCAATTCTTGGGGCAGCATGCCCGGCAAGTCGTTGGCGCTGGCGCCGTTTACCGCGCTATAGGCAAAGCAACCAGCGCGGTCGATGTGCGCTTCCCGCACAAAGTCCAGCAGGTGTTCAAACTCGGCCTCGGTCTCACCTGGGAAACCGGCGATAAAGGTGCTGCGCACCACCAGTTCAGGGCAGGCTTCGCGCCAGGCGGCGATACGTTCCAAGTTGCGCTCGCCACTGGCCGGGCGCTTCATGCGCTTGAGCACATCGGGGTGGCTGTGCTGCAGTGGCACATCCAGATAGGGCAGCACGCTGCCTTGTGCCATCAACGGCAGCAGTTTGTCCACCGTGGGATAGGGGTAGACATAATGCAAGCGCACCCAAGCGCCATAGGGCGCGGCGATCTCGCCCAATGCTTGGACCAGTTCAAAGGTGCGGGTTTTGATCGGCTTGCCGTCCCAAAAACCGGTGCGGTATTGGGTATCCACGCCATAGGCCGAGGTGTCCTGGCTGATCACCAGCAGTTCTTTCACGCCGCCTTCAAACAGCGCGCGCGCTTCATTGAGCACATCGCCAATCGGTCGCGAGACCAAGTCGCCGCGCATCGACGGGATGATGCAAAAGGTGCAACGGTGGTTACAGCCTTCGCTGATTTTTAAATACGCATAGTGGCGCGGCGTGAGTTTGATGCCGGCAATGCCAAAGCCTTGGGGTACCAGATCGACAAATGGGTCGTGCGGCTTAGGCAGGTTCAGGCGCACCGCGTCCATGACTTCCTGCGTGGCATGCGGACCCGTGACGGCCAGCACCTTGGGGTGCATTTGGCGCACCAGGTTGTTGCCCGCGTCATCGGCGCGAGCACCCAAGCAGCCGGTGACGATTACGCGTCCGTTGTCGGCCAGGGCTTCGCCAATCGTGTCCAGGCTTTCTTTCACCGCATCATCAATAAAGCCACAGGTATTGACGATGACCAGGTCTGCGCCGGCAAAGGTTTTGGAGGTCTGGTAGCCCTCGGCGCTCAGTTGCGTCAGGATCAGCTCGGAGTCGGTCAGGGCTTTAGGGCAGCCCAGGCTCACAAAGCCTACGGTGGGCGCGCGCGCCACGCTGGTGCTTGCGGTGGTTTCAAGAGTCATGAAATGTAGGGACAAAAATAAAAATGCACCCGCCAGGGCGCGCAAGGCAAGCGCTTAGCGCTTGATGCCAAAAGTGCCCAAAAATTGCTCGGTTTGCTTTTGCATTTGTTCCTGCATTTGCTGGAACACATTGGTACCCATGACACCGGGCACGATAGGTACCGGCATTTCCATCAGGGTTTGCATATTCTTTTCCATGATGCCACCCATAAATCCCTGCATGGAATGCCCATAAAAGCGGATGATATTGGCCAGCACGGGCGCGGTAAACATGGGCGAGCCACCAGCCTCTTCTTCCAAAATGATTTGCAGCAAGATGCTTCGCGTCAGGTCTTCAGACGTTTTGGCATCGAGCACGGCAAATGCTTTGTGGTCCATCACCAGTTGCTTGATTTCCGCCAAGGTGATGTAGCTCGACGTGTGGGTGTCGTACAAACGCCGGTTGGGGTATTTTTTGATGACGCGCTCGGGCAGGTCCTTCGGGGCTTCTGTAGTTTTTGGCATGGCGGTCGCTGGGGGCGGGGCGTTGTGCTGTGGAGGGCGCATTGTAGGTAGGCCCCGCTGGGGGCAAGCACAGGGTTAGCCCTGAGTGGCGCAACCGGGCCTATTCCCGTGCTTTGCCGCGTAGTTCCTTGATGGCGCTGCGCTGGCTTTTGTCCTCTAAGCGCCGTTCTTTGGAGGCGCGGGTAGGGCGCGTGGCGCGCCTTGGCTTGGGCGCCAGGGCCACGCTTTGCACAATGTCCTGCAGGCGGGCATAAGCGTCCAGCCGGTTCATGTCCTGGGTGCGGTGGCTTTGCGCCTTGATCACCAGCACGCCCTCTGCAGTAATGCGTTTGTCGCGCAGGGCTAAGAGCCGATTTTTCACATCTTCGGGCAGCGAGGAGGCCGGAATGTCAAAGCGCAAATGGATGGCGCTGGAGACCTTGTTGACGTTTTGCCCCCCGGCCCCTTGGGCGCGGATGGCGCTGATGTCCACCTCGGCTTCGTCGATGGCTATCAAAGGGGTGGCAGCGTCGGACATAGGGCGGTTACACTGAATCGGGCTTTCAACATCAACTTTGCACAGGAGAACACGCCATGGCCAAAGGTCAGCAAAAAACCAATAAAGAGGCCAAAAAGCCCAAGAAGGATACTTCACCGCCCAAAGCACCGAGCGGCGGCGAGCCCGTGCGCGCCACCATCACCACGGCAGTGATACCGCGCGGCAAGATCAAAAACAAATAAACCGCAGGACCGTCCCGCGCAACGCACCGCTGGGTGCGTTTTTTGTGGAAGGTCCCTGCGATGCAGGGCCTATGCAACTTCAAGAGGTTTTATACAGTCAGGGCTTTGGCACCCGGCGTGTCTGCGCCGGGCTGATCCAGCAGGGCTATGTGCAGGTGTACGACGGCCCAGAAGGCAGCGCCGCCAACCCCTGCACCGACGCGGGCGCTCAGTTCGAGCCGCAGGGTCTGCGCTTTCGGGTGCAGGGCGTGGACTGGCCCTATTGCGACAAGGCCTACCTGTTGTTGCACAAGCCAGCGGGCACCGAATGCTCGCAAAAACCATCGACCTACCCCAGTATTTACACGCTCTTGCCCGCGCCGCTGCGTACGCGCCCGCAAAAAGCAGCGGTGCAAGGCGTGCAAGCCGTAGGGCGACTGGACCAGGACACCACCGGCTTGCTGTTGCTCACCGACGACGGCAAGTTCATCCACCGCATGAGTTCGCCCCGCCACCATGTGCCCAAGGTGTACGAGGTGACGGTCAAACACCCTTTGGACGACAGCCAAATAGGCCGTTTGCTCAGCGGCGTGGTGCTGGACGATGACCCTTTGCCCGTGCGTGCTGCCGCTTGCGAGGCTGTCAGCCCTTTGCAGTTGCGCCTGACCCTGACCGAGGGCAAGTACCACCAAGTCAAGCGCATGCTGGCCGCCGTGGGCAACCGGGTGGAAGGCTTGCATCGATCGCAAATCGGCGGCTTGTCCCTGCCCGCTGACCTGGCGCCCGGCCAGTGGTGCTGGCTGGGGCCCGCGCAATTGGCGCTTTTGGCCGCAAGCTGAAGGGCCCGGTGTGCGACGGGTAAATCGCCCCGCCCGTTACACTTGAAGGCTATTGATTGATAAGGCATTTGTGAAATCGTCGAACCGTTGGATCCCATTGTTGCCCCTGGCATGGTTTTTTTGCACTGCGATGGCCGTTGCTAGCGATAAACCCCCCCCGATATTTGTTCTCAAC
>CANKNK010000016.1 GCA_947483455.1 Comamonadaceae bacterium
CAAACCGTGCATCGGGCTTGACGCTGCGCAGCAGCACCATCATGGCGTCTTCAATGCGCGCCAGCGCCTGTGCGTCGTGGCCCTCAAAACGCAGCACCAGCACCGGTGTCGTGTTAGACGCACGCACCAGGCCAAAGCCATCGGGCCAATCTACACGTAAACCATCGATCGTGCTAGCTACCGCAGGCGCTGCAAAATCAGCGGCGGCAATCAGGCGCTCGACCACCGCATGCGGTTCGCCTTCCTCGCAAGGCACATTGAGTTCAGGGGTCGAAAAACTGGTGGGCAGCGCGTGCAGCAATGCATTGGCGTCGGCAACGCGGCTAACGATCTCCAGCAGCCGGCATCCCGCGTAAGTGCCGTCGTCAAAACCGAACCAGCGCTCTTTGAAAAAAATGTGGCCGCTCATCTCGCCACCCAAGGGTGAATCGATTTCGCGCATTTTGGCTTTGATCAAAGAGTGGCCGGTTTTGAACATCAGCGGCACACCGCCTGCAGCGGCAATCGCAGGAGCCAGTCGCTGCGAGCATTTCACGTCAAACACAATCGTGCCGCCGGGCACCCGCGACAGCACATCTTGTGCAAACAACATCATTTGCCGGTCGGGGTAAATATTGCTGCCATCGCGCGTCACGATGCCCAGGCGGTCGCCATCGCCATCAAAAGCCAGACCCAACTCCGCATCCCCCGCTTGCAAGGCGGCAACCAGGTCACGCAGGTTTTCGGGCTTGCTCGGGTCTGGGTGGTGGTTGGGAAAATTACCATCCACCTCGCTGTACAACTCGGTGACTTCGCAGCCGATGGCGCGCAAAATGCCAGGGGCGCTGGCCCCGGCGATGCCATTGCCGCAATCGACCACGATCTTGAGCGGGCGGGCAAGGGCAATGTCACCAACGATACGTTCGCGATAAGCGGGCAGCACATCGGTCTGGGTGCAAGCGCCACCGGCTTGCAAAACCCAGCTTTCGTCTTCCATGATGCGGCGTAGCGACTGGATTTCTTCGCCGTAAATCGCTTTACTGCCCAATACCATTTTGAAGCCGTTGTAATCCCGCGGGTTGTGGCTGCCCGTGACCTGGATACCGCTGTGGCACAAAGTGCAGGCCGCAAAATACAGCATGGGCGTGGTGACCGCACCGATGTCGATGACCTGCACCCCCGCATCCTGCAAGCCTTGCATCAAAGCGGTCGCCAACAGCGGCCCACTCAGGCGCCCATCGCGCCCTACGGCCACCGCGCGCTCACCCTGGCGCATGGCCAGGGTACCGAAGGCACGACCCAAGGCCCGCGCCATCTCCACATGCACGGTAGTAGGCACGATGCCCCGGATGTCGTAGGCTTTGAAAATACTGGGGGATAGTTGCATCGCGTGGCCGTGCTCAAGGGTTGGGGGGTGCGCTGGGAGCGCGCGCAGTGCGCCGCATTGTAGAAGGGGCAGTTCCTCAAGGGCACGGCCTACGCCCTGGGGAAACAGATGTCCGATTTTGACGCATCGTAGCGCTGGCCCTGCGTATCATCACCCCATGCGATTGCAAGCGCTTACACCACAGACTGCAGCCACCGGCCTTGCCCTGGACCCTGGCGCGTGTTACCGCGTGCTGCAAGTGCGCGACGCACGCTTTGACGGCCATTTTTTCACCGGCGTGCGCTCCACCGGCATTTACTGCCGCCCGGTCTGCAAAGTGCGGATACCTTTGGAAAAAAACTGCATGTTCTTTAGCTTGCCAGCGCAGGCAGAAGCGGCCGGCTTTCGTCCCTGCTTGCGTTGCAGGCCAGAATTGGCGCCCGCCGCGCCTGGCCTGTACCTGTGGTCAACGCAGGATGCTGGTGCCATGCTGGTACACCAGGCGCTTCAATTATTGGACCGCCCCCAAAGCCATTTGGCAATGCCATGGACCGTGCAAAGCTGGGCTGCGCAACTCGGCATCAGCGCGCGCCATTTGCACCGACTGATGGAAGTGCACCTGCATATTGCACCGCTGCAATACCTGCAAACCCGGCGGCTTCTGCATGCCAAGCAGTGGCTTAGCGATACCGGCTGGCCAATGAACGAAGTGGCGCGGCTAAGTGGCTATGGCAGCGTGCGGCGCTTTCATGCCGTTTTTGCCAAGCACTACCGGCTCACGCCCAGTGCCATGCGCAGGGCCTTGAAACATGGGGACAGCGGCAGCGCCAGCAAGGGCAATCCACTGGCCGCCGGTTTAACAGTGCGCTTGCCCTACCGGCCCCCGCTGGATGCGCACCACTTGATCGGTTTTCTGCATCAACGCGCATTACCCGGGCTCGAAGCCGTGGACCTGGCCCAACTGTGCTACGCCCGCAGTTTGCGTGTGGGCCGCTGCCAAGGGTGGATGGTGGCCCGCTTTATTCCGGAGCGCGCGCAGGTGCAGCTCCAAATCAGTGCGTCGCTGGGACCGGCCTTGCTGGAGGTACAAGGCTTATGCCGCCGCTTGCTCGACCTCGATGCCGACCCCCTGGCCTATGAGCCACTGTTGGCGCCTGCATTTCCGGGCACCGAAGGCATGCGCTTGCCCGGTACGGTCGATGGTTTCGAACTAGCGGTGCGCGCCATTGTGGGTCAACAAGTCACGGTGGCTGCAGCGCGCACACTCTGCGCACGTTTGGTCGCCGCCTTCGGGGATGGCATGGCAGACAAGACGACCATGCCCCTGCAAGGCATCAGCCACTATTTCCCGCAAGCTATACGCATCGCCGACGTAGCGGCGTCGGCTTTGGGTGCGCTGGGCATAGTGCGGCAGCGGCAGGCGGCGATTATTGGCCTGGCGCGTGCCGTGGCACAGGGCGATCTGCGCCTCGAACCCGGGGCACCCCTGGAGCGCACTTTGGAGCGCTTGCAATCCATTGAAGGCATTGGGCCATGGACGGCGCAGTACATCGCGATGCGGGCACTACGCTGGCCCGACGCATTTCCGCCTGGCGACGTGGCCTTGCACAAAGCGCTGGGCCTGGCACATGCGCCGCGCGCCAAAGCCTTAGCGCAAGCGGCATCGCAAGTTTGGCGACCCTGGCGCAGTTACGCCACCATCCGGGCCTGGCAAAGCGTGGCAGCGACGGCGCGTGCGCAGACCTAAGCTTTTGCAATCCATCGAAAAAACCCATGCCATGAAACCCTTTGACCCCCATGCCCTGCAATCGACCTACCGCAGTCCCCTGGGCCGGATGCATCTCTTGGCCAATGCGCACGCGCTTTTAGGCTTGTGGTTTGAAGGTCAAGAACACTTTCCCGCACTCGATGCTTTTGCATCTGTACGCACGCATCCCGTACACGACATGGCACACGCGCAACTGGACGCGTATTTTTTGCAACAACGTCAAACCTTTTCGCTGCCACTGGATTACACCGTCGGTACTGACTTTCAACAAGCAGTGTGGCGCCAGTTAACTTTCACAGCACCAGGGCAAACCACGAGCTATGCAGCGATTGCGCTGGCCATCGGCAATCGGGCTGCGGTACGCGCTGTGGGTGGCGCCATCGGTCGCAACCCCTTGAGCATTGTGGTGCCCTGCCATCGGGTGATCGGCAGCAATGGCGCCTTGACCGGTTATGCCGGTGGCCTGCCACGTAAGATAGCCCTCTTGCAACTTGAAAGCGCTATTTGAATTCCCTTGCTGCTCAGACCCACCGACCGCCGCGCTGGGTGCCTGATTTTCTTGCGCTAGCGGCCATCTGGGGCGCTTCATTTTTGTTTACCCGTTTGAGCATGCTGGGCTTCGGACCCGTGGTCACTGCGGCGCTGCGCGTCCTCATTGCCAGCGCCGTGCTGCTGCCCTTGATGCTGCTGCGCGGGCACCGGGCGGACTTTGCAACGCACTGGAAAAAAGTCCTGCTGGTCGGGGTGATCAATTCGGCCATTCCTTTTGTCTGCATAGCCTTTGCGCTGCAAAGTATTTCCATAGGCCAGTCCTCGGTGCTCAATGCCACCGTGCCCTTGTTTGGCGCGCTCATCGCTTGGTTCTGGCTGGGTGAGCGGCCATCGGGCTCGCGGGTGCTGGGTTTGCTGATTGGCTTTGCCGGTATTGCCCTCTTGGCCAGTGAAAACGCCAGCTTTGACACCAATGCCCTGGGTAGCTCCAGCGCCTGGGGCATTGCGGCCAGCCTGCTGGCCTGCCTGTGTTACGGCATTGCCGCCAGCTATACGCGGCGCTTTTTGGGTGGCGTGCCCTCTTTGGTATCAGCTACCGGCAGCCAGCTAGGTGCCACGATTTTTCTGCTGCCTTTTTGCCTGTGGTACTGGCCGACGCAAGCGCCCAGCACCCAAGCCTGGCTGGCCGTCACTGCGCTGGGCGTGTTGTGTACCGGCACCGCCTACATCCTGTATTTCCGGCTCATTGCCAACGCCGGTCCATCCCGCGCTTTAACAGTCACTTTCGCCATCCCGGTGTTTGCTATTGCCTATGGCGTCATCTTGCTGGGCGAAGGCGTGACGCACTGGATGCTGGGCTGCGCTTTGGTCATCGTCTTGGGTACCAGCTTGTCCAGTGGTTTGTGGAGTCTGCCATTTTTAAAGCCGCGCATAGCGGACTAAGCCCTTGCGCTGAATGCTAAGACCCTAAGGCTTCCGTCAGCGCGTCTAAAGCCCCAAACGCTTTACGCATCTGCAAAAAACAGGTGCGCTAACGCCGCTCAGCCTCGTGGATGGTGCTCCGCATGCAACTTGGCCAGGCGCTCGCGGGCCACATGGGTGTAGATCGTAGTGGTCGAGATATCGGCGTGGCCCAGTAGCAGTTGCACAGCGCGCAGGTCAGCGCCATGGTTGAGCAAGTGTGTGGCAAAGGCGTGGCGCAAGGTATGCGGCGACAAAGGCGTGTGGATGTCCGCCAGTAACGCGTATTTTTTTACCAGCATCCAAAACATGACCCGCGTCATCGCGCTGCCCGCGTCCAAGCCACGTGTGGTCACAAACAAGGCATCGGTCTGTTTGCCCGCGAGCAAGGCCTCACGGGCGCCACCCAGGTAATTGCGCAGCCACTGGCTGGCCACTTCACCATAAGGCACGAGACGTTCTTTCGAGCCCTTGCCCATCACGCGCAACACGTTGTCGTTGAGCCCGAGTTGAAATACCTTCAGGCCGACCAATTCACTGACCCGAAGGCCGCTGGCATACATGAGCTCCAGCATAGTGCGGTCGCGCACGCCGATGTCAGTGCCGGTATCGGGCGCGGCCAACAAGGCTTCTACTTGCGCTTCGCTCAAGGTCTTGGGTACCCGCAGCGCCTGCTTGGCCGACTGCAACTGCAAGGTCGGATCCTGCTGCACCAGGCCATGGCGCAGTGCCCAGCGGAAATAGCGTTTAAAAACCGTCAGGCGCCGGTTGGCCGTGGTGGCTTTGCTGCCCGAATGTTGCGCCGCAAAGTACTGCTGTAGTTGCCATTGCGAGCAATTGGTCAGCAGCGCACCTTGCAAATGCGCTTGCAGCTTGAGCAGGTCGCGCCTATAGGCCTGCAAACTGTTCTGCGCCAAGCCGTCCTCCAGCCAGAGCGCATCGACAAACGCGTCGATGGATGCATCGCCCAAAGGGCTAGCGGCGGCGCTGGCGGGCAGTGGGGGCAAACTCAGTCGAGCTTGAGTTTGGACGTATCCACCACTTGTTTGTACACCGCGTATTCGGCCTTGATTTGTTCGGCAAATTGCTCGGGCGTGTTGCCAATAATGATGGAGCCGGTGTCCTCGATGCGCTTGCGCACCGACGGGTCTTCCAGGGCTTTGCGCACGGCTGCATTGACCTTGTCCACCACGTCTTTGGGCAAACCCTTAGGTCCGTAAATACCGTAAAAAGCCATGCGGTTCACCGGCTCTAAACCGACTTCTTTGAAGGTCGGCACTTGCGGCAATTGCGACAGTCGCTGCGGGGCCGCTACGGCAATGGCCACCAATTTATTGGCCTGGATGAAAGGCAAGGCCGACGGCATATTGTCAAAAATAATCGGTACCTGGCCGGCCACGGTGTCATTGAGGGCCGGGCCTGCACCCCGGTAAGGGATGTGGGTCACAAACACACCTGCGAGGTTTTTATACAACTCCATTTGCAAGTGTCCGATGCCGCCCGTGCCCGAGGAAGAGTAGGAGTGCTGGCCCGGGTTTTTTTTCAGCTCTGCGACAAAGCCCTTGTAGTCCTTGGCGGGAAAACTAGGATGCACTGCGATCACATTGGGCGTGGCCGCCACGTTGATGATGGGCGTGAAATCGGTCAGCGCGTTGTACGGAATCTTGGGGTTAATGGCCGGGTTGGCTGCGACGGTGGACACCGTGGCCATGCCTAGCGAATAACCATCGGGCGCAGACTTGGCGGTTTCATTGGCGCCAATCACACCACCACCACCGGCTTTGTTTTCCACGACCACGTTCTGCCCCAGCGCTTTGCCCATGGCCTCGGAAATGACCCGGGCCACAATATCCGTGGTGCCACCGGGCGCAAAAGGCACCTGCAATTTCACCGGCTTGTTGGGATAGGCCTGGGACCAGGCACTACTGGTCGCCAGGAGCGCACTGAGGGCCAAAGTGGAAACGACTAAGGGGCGACGCTGCATAGAAAACTCCAATGAATCAAGTGCCGCTGCCAAGCGCAAGGGCCTAGGTGGAAAACAGCAATACTACAACGAAGCCCGCCGTCTGGCGGCGAAAGCCACTAAGGCGCGTGTGCCTGCCCCAAGCCAGGGCAAGGCAGTAGACAGCCAAACCACGTTGCACAGGCCTGCCAGTTCAGTGCCCTCGCCATCGCTATGCTTGGGTAGAAGGGCCGATTGGACAACCCCCGGGGCCCAGCGCTTGTAGTCTTGCACTGGTATCCTCGCCCCGGTGAGCTATGCCCTTCTTCTGCTGCCCGAGTTTTCTCTGATCCTGCTGGGCTACCTGATTTGCCGCCATACCGCCCTGAACCGCAGCGTCTGGAGCCAAGTGGACGCGCTGGTCTACTACCTGCTGTTTCCCACGCTGTTGTTCCACTCCATTATCAAAAGCCCGCTCGACTTGGGCGACGCCTCGCGCCTTTTGGCTGGCGGCTTGGCGGTACTTTGCAGCGGCGTGGCCCTGGCCTACAGCCTGCCCTATCTGCCGGGCCTGCGCGGATACATTGCAAAGCGCGAACATGCCGCCGCTGCACAAGTGGGGTTTCGTTTCAATTCTTTCATTGGTCTGGCACTCGCCGAGCGCCTAGGGGGCGCTAGCGGCTTGCTATCCATCGCCGTTTTGATCGGCTTTTGCGTGCCTTTGGCCAACGTGGCGGCGGTCTGGCCCATGGCGCGCGGTAGCGAGCGCGGCTTTGGGCGCGAGTTATTGCGCAACCCTTTGATCATCGCCACCACCAGCGGGCTGCTGGCCAATTTGCTGGGCCTGTCGCTGCCGCACTGGCTCGAACCCACGGTGGCGCATATTGGCGCAGCCTCGCTGGCACTGGGCCTGATGGCGGCGGGCGCCGGCATGCAGTTGCAGTCACTGGCGCGGGCCAAGACGCTCGGTATTGCGCTACTGAGCATTCGGCATGTGCTCTTGCCCCTGGTAGGCCTGGGCCTGGCTTTTGGGCTCAAGCTATCGACAGCACACGCGGCCATCTTGCTTACCTTCGCCGCCGTCCCCACTGCGGCCAGCGGCTATGTGCTGGCCGCCAAAATGGGTTATGACGGGGGCTATGTCGGCGCCTTGATCACCGCATCGACCTTGCTCGGCATGGGCAGCCTAGGGCTGTCGCTGGGTGTTTTATTGCCTCTTTACGGTACTTAAGCGGCAGCTCAGGGGCTCGCTGGACTGGGCGGCGTTTGCGCCAAAGCCCAATGCACATGTTCACGCACGACTTCGCTCTCGTGGTCCAAGTGCGTCTGCAGCGCCTGGTGCAATACCGGCCCGCATGCATCTCCCGCGCGCAAAGCATTGCCTGCAGCCACCGCTAGATTGCGCAGCCAGCGCACATGGCCTATGCGGCGGATGGCACTGCCTTCGGTACGCTGCAAAAACTCTGCTTCGCTCCAAGACAGTAAATCGGCCAGGGACTGCCCGTTGAGCCCCTCGCGTTCATCAAAGTCGGGCAAGCGGCTAGTGCGTGCGTATTTGTTCCAGGGACAGACGCTTTGGCAATCATCACAACCATAAATGCGGTTACCCATCAGGGGGCGCAGTTGCACATCGATGCTGCCCGCATGCTCAATCGTCAAATACGAGATGCAACGCCGTGCATCAAGTTGATAAGGCGCGACGATGGCCTGCGTAGGGCACACCTCGATGCAAGCGCTGCAAGTCCCGCAATGCGACTCCACCGGCGGTGTAAGTGGCAATGCCACATCGATAAATATTTCACCCAAAAAAAATAGGGAGCCCGCTTCCCGGTGCAAGACCAAGGTGTGTTTGCCGCGCCAGCCCAAACCGCTGCGCGTCGCCAGTTCGGCTTCCAGCACTGGCGCAGAATCGGTAAACACGCGATGGCCCAGCGGCCCTAGCTGTGCGGCCAAGCGCTCGGCCAATATTTGCAAGCGGCTGCGCAAAACCTTGTGGTAATCCCGCCCCCGCGCATACAAAGCCACCGTGCCCGTGCCCTTGTTTTGCAGCCTTTCCATCTCTATGGTTTGCCAGTCTGGCGCGGTGCTGCGCGGCAAGTAGTCCATGCGCGCAGTGATGACGCTTAGCGTGCCGAGCACCAGTTCGGCGGGCCGCGCGCGCTTCAGACCATGGCGCTGCATATAGTCCATGCTGCCATGAAAACCCGCCTCTAGCCAGGCTAATAAACCGGGCTCGGCGCTGTGCAAATCTACCCCTGCCACGCCGATTTGGGAGAATCCCAGTTCCTGCCCCCAGGTTTGTAACTGCGCCATGCTCAGCGCCGCCACATCGGGGGTGCTAGTCTGGGCCTTTGGATTGTTCACGCTGTGATTGTAAAAACCCCGCCATTGCTGCTGCAGTGGCCTGAAGAAAACGCCACGCAGGCCTTTGCGCAGCGCTTGGCCGCGCAAGCGCTCTTGCGCAATGCTTTTGTGAGCCTGCAGGGCAATTTGGGCGCCGGCAAAACCACGCTGGTGCGCCATCTGCTGCGTGCGCTCGGGGTGCAAGGGCGCATCAAAAGCCCTACGTATGCGGTGGTCGAACCCTATACGCTGCCGGGCCTGGACATCTGGCATTTCGACTTCTACCGCTTTAGCAATCCGCGCGAATGGGAAGACGCGGGCTTTCGGGATATTTTTGCCAGCCCGGGCCTCAAACTGGCCGAGTGGCCGGAAAAAGCCGCTGGCGTACTACCCCGGCCGGATGTGGAGATCCACTTGGACGTTCTCCCGGACCAAAGCCGCAGCGCCGCCCTGCAAGCGCAGACCGTAACTGGTCATGCGCTGCTGCGTGCCCTGCACGTCGCGCCCGACATCATCCAAGCGGGAGCCCCATGAAAAGGCGCGCTTTTGTGCAAAGCGGGGCGGTGGTGCTATGTCTGGGCGCAGGCCTGGTTCGCGGGGCCAGTATTGTGAATGTGCGCATTTGGCCGGCGCCAGACTATTCGCGGGTCACCATCGAGTCCGACAGCCCGCTACAAGCCACGCAAAGCATGGTGAACAACCCGCCGCGTTTGGCTGTGGACATTGCCGGTATCAGTCTGAACCCGGCGCTCAAAGAACTGGTAGCCAAAGTCCGGCAAGACGATCCCACTATTGCGGGCATACGCGTGGGCCAATACACCGCCGACGTGGTGCGCCTGGTCATAGACCTCAAGCAAAGCGTGCGACCACAAGTCTTTAGCCTGACCCCTATCGCCGCCTACCAGCACCGCCTGGTCTTAGACCTTTATCCTTTGCAAGCGATTGACCCCTTGGACGCTTTGATTGCCCAGCATGTACCCACGCCTGCCGCAGGCAAAGCGGCTGACCCGATGGCCGACTTGCTGGCACAGCGCGGTAGCCGGGGGGATTTACCACCCGCCGTGGCAGGTAACAGCACCACGCCGCTCGGTCCGCCCGCCAAGCCCGTATCGACAAGCAAAGCGGTGGAAAGCACCAGCCCCGGCGCCTTTATGGGGCCCAGCCCGCCGCTCACCGGCACCGACCGGCTGATCGTCATTGCGCTGGACCCCGGCCACGGCGGCGAAGACCCGGGCGCTATTGGGCCTGGCGGCACGCAAGAGAAAAACGTGGTGCTGCAACTGGCATTTTTGCTGCGTGAACGTATCAACGCCGCCAGCGTCAAAGGCAACCCCATGCGCGCCTACCTCACGCGCGATGCCGATTTTTTTGTACCCCTGCATGTGCGCGTGCAAAAAGCCCGTCGTGTGCAAGCCGACCTATTTGTCAGCCTGCATGCCGATGCGTTCTATACCCCAGCGCCCCAAGGCGCCAGTGTGTTCGCCCTCAGCCAGGGCGGCGCCTCCAGCAGCGCGGCGCGCTGGATGGCGGCCAAAGAAAACAAGGCCGACTTGATTGGTGGCCTGAACGTCAAGGCCAAAGACGCGGTAGTGCAAAGCGCGCTCTTGGACATGAGCACCACGGCGCAAATCAGCGATAGCTTAAAACTAGGCGGCACCTTGCTGCGCGAAATGGGCCGTGTAGGCAAACTGCATAAAGGCAGTGTGGAGCAAGCCTCTTTCGCCGTGCTTAAAGCACCGGATATTCCGAGCGTGTTGGTCGAGGCCGCCTTCATCAGCAACCCCGAAGAAGAAAAAAAGCTGATCACCGAGGATTATCAAAACCAGATCGCCGACGCCTTGATGCGGGGCATCAGCGCCTACTTCGGCAAAAACCCACCGCTGGCGCGCACGCGTACCGTGGGATAGGGGGAAAACCCCGACGCTTTGGCGACTACAAATGCCCTGCGCTGTGCGATAGTAGGGCCATGCAAAGACGAACTTTTCTCAAATTAGGTATCGGCTCGGCCATCGTGCTCGCCGCAGCCGGCGGCGCAGTAGCACTGCTGCAACCCGGGCTGGTCAAAGGCAAGCTCAGTGACCCGGCGCGCCTGGTCCTCAGGCGCGTGGCCCAAGCCATGCTGGCCGGTAGCTTGCCGGCCGAAGCGGCGGCGCAAGAGGCATCGCTGCTGGCCTATCTGGATCGCGCTGACAACTTCATTGCCGGAACGCCCGATTCGGTGCAAGCAGAGCTATCGCAACTGTTCGCGCTCCTACCTACCCTGGCAGGGCGGCGCGGCATCGTGGGTTTATCCGCCTCCTGGGAAAACGCCACCGTGACCGAGGTCGGCGACGCCTTGCAAGCCATGCGCGCCTCAGGCACCGAGCTGAAGCAACAAGCCTATCTGGGCCTGCACGACCTGGTGTGTGCGCCGTATTTTTCGGGTGAAGAATCCTGGGCAGTACTGGGCTATCCCGGCCCTACAGCTGTCTAGCCAACTGGCGCCGTGAGTGCGCCACTCGCCTATCCACTTTTTCCATAGAGTTAGCACGCCATGAGCAATATTCCTGATCCCATCCTCCAAGGTCTGCAGCGGGGCTGGAAAGTCTTGGGCGGTAAACACGGCGCAGTACCGGCTACGCTCCATTGCGACGTTGCCATCATTGGCTCGGGCGCGGGTGCGGGCATCACCGCGGAGTTGCTGACCAAGGCAGGCCTATCGGTCATCATCATCGAAGAAGGCCAACTCAAAACCAGCACCGACTTTAAGCAGCGCGAGCCCGAGGCCTATGCCTCGCTGTACCAGGAATCTGCCGGGCGCAAAACCAAGGACAAGGGCATCACGATTTTGCAAGGCCGCAGCGTCGGCGGCACCACCACCGTCAACTGGACCAGCTCCTTTCGCACTCCCACCGATACGCTTAATTTCTGGCGCGACAAATTCGCCCTGCCTGACTACACACCCGAGGCGCTTGCGCCCTACTTCGCCCAGGCCGAAGCCCGCCTCAACATCGCGCCTTGGACCGTGGCGCCGAATGAAAACAACGAACTTATGCGCCGGGGCGCAGAAAAGCTAGGCATCAAAGCCGAGGTGATGCAGCGCAATGTGAAGGGTTGCTACAACCTAGGCTCTTGCGGCATGGGCTGTCCCACCAACGCCAAGCAATCGATGCTGGTGACCACTATTCCTTACGCCTTGGACCATGGCGCTACGCTCCTGGTAGAAACGCGCGTCGAACGCATGACGATGGACAAAGGCCGTATCAACGATTTGCAATGCATTTCCGTCAAACCTAATGCGGCGCCGCTCGATAGTGCGCAAACACCTACGTGCATCATCGCCAAACACTATGTGCTGGCCGGTGGCGCGATCAATTCACCTGCCCTGCTCTTGCGCTCCAAGGCGCCAGACCCCCACA
>CANKNK010000017.1 GCA_947483455.1 Comamonadaceae bacterium
CCAGGCGCTGCTGTAACTGGGGCAAAGATCCTCAGCATTCCTGACTTCGCCAAAGCGCAGGATTTTGAAACCACGTACACCAATGTGCTCCCGAGTTTGAACCTGCGAATGAAGGCCGGCGATAAACTGCAATTCCGTTTTGCCTATGCCGAAGCCATGTTCCGGCCAGATTTCTCTCAGATGCAGGCTTACACTAGGCTGACCCAAGATGTAAAGACCACAACAAACCCTATCACCAACGCTATCAACGTTGACAGTGTCACGCTCAGTGGCGAATCGGCAGGCAATGCCGTACTAAAGCCAGTCACGTCAAAACAGTTCGACCTTTCCGCAGAGTGGTATTTCGCTCCCGCCGGTTCGTTGACCTTTGCAGTGTTCGACAAGAGGTTGCAGGATATTGTCGTTACGCAGTCTCGCAAATTCGCTATACCGGACGCGACTGGGAAGATGCAGGACTTCAACGTAACGTCGCCTACCAACGGCGCCAGCGGTACAGCGAAGGGTTTTGAAATCGCATACCAGCAGTTCTATGAGAATCTGCCAGAAATGTTGAAAGGTTTTGGGGTTCAGGCGAGCTATACGTTTGTTGACAGCAACCGCTCCTTGTACAACCCCGTTAATGCGGCCTACTGTTCTGGTGGTGACAGCAATTCAAACTTCAACCTTTGGAACAACGGTTGCGATACGGATGGACGCACTTTCGGCGACCTACCGCTTCAGGGCTTATCTCGTCAGACTATCAACCTTGCATTGATGTACGAGCAAGGCCCGATTTCTGCAAGACTGGCCTACAACTGGCGGTCTAAGTACCTGGAGGGGGTTCAAACCTCATGGGGCACCCGTTTTGGAGACGGATTAGATACAAACCCGAACAGCCCAGACTTTGGCAAACGCAATGTGTACTACGCACTTCCTTTGTGGGCAGACGCTTACGGTCAGGTCGATGCATCGTTGTTCTATAAAGTAACAAAAGATTTGACGGTTGGCATGGAGGTACAGAACCTGACTAACTCGGTATTCAAACAAATCATGCAACAACACGTTGGTGACATCGAGCATGCATGGATTGCTTCTGGCCCACGCTACAGCGCAAACCTTCGGTATACCTTCTGATCAGTGGCTTACTGATAAGGCGTTTGACTGTGCCAAGTAATCAAGGGAGAAGCAAGCTGCCTCGGCAGATTGCTTCTCCCTTTGTGCAGCCCATACGACCTGAGCGTGATGTATGACGGTGAAAATTTACTTGCTTTCAGCGGCATTTTGTAGCGTCATGGGAAACGATGCCTTTGCTGCGGATGCTTCCGCCGTACAAGGCAACGCTTGGCAAAACAGCACAGGGTGGTGGAATGAAGTCAATTTCCCTGAATTCGACAAAACAAAAATTGTGCAGCAGGTGCCTCTGGTCAGGGTGCAAGGCAACAAGTTTGTCAATCCCAAGAACGAGGTGGTGTTGTTTCGCGGCCTGAGTATTTCAGACCCGGACAAGCTCGTCAAAGAAGGGCACTTTACGCGCAAGCACTTCGAGGTCATCAAGTCCTGGGGAGCCAATGTGGTCCGCATACCCGTGCACCCTTCGACCTGGCGTGCGCGTGGGAAAAAAGGCTACTTGCCAATTCTCGACCAGACCATTGCATGGATCAACGAACTTGGGATGTACAGCATCGTTGATTGGCACTCCATTGGTAATTTGAAGTCTGATATGTATCAGGCACCCATGTATCACACCACCAAGGCGGAAACTCTGGATTTCTTTCGGGTGGTGTCGGCGCGTTACCAGGGCGTCAACTCAGTGGCCATGTACGAGATATTCAACGAGCCGACTCTGTTTAACGGTCGGTTAGGTAGTCTAACTTGGTCTGAGTGGAAGTCCATCAACGAAGAAGTCATTACGGTGATTCAGGCACATAATGCTGACGCCATTTCTTTGGTGGCGGGCTTTAACTGGGCCTACGACCTGACACCCGTCGCAACAGCACCCATCGAGCGCAGCAACGTTGCGTACGTAAGTCATCCTTACCCGATGAAAGTTGGCCCACCTTTCGAAGCAAATTGGGACCGTGACTGGGGCTTTGTAGCCGACAAATACCCAGTCATAGCCACGGAAATTGGTTACCAGTTGGCTACTGATAAAGGAGCGCATGTTCCTGTGATTGACGATGGCAGCTATGGCCCGCGAATTACTGATTACATGGGGAAGAAGGGGGTGAGCTGGGTGGCTTGGGTTTTTGATCCGGACTGGTCACCGCAACTAATCAAAGACTGGGATTACACGCCCACCATGCAGGGTAAGCACTTTCGTGAAGTTATGGTGAAAACAAACCCTGGCTGATTTACGATGCAAAACACACTTTTAGATAAACCATGCAGCCTGATTAACACCCGTTTCAGGCATCGAAAATTGGCGGTGTGTGCTATATATTTGGTAGCTGTATCCGCTGTTTCAATGCGGGTTAGCCACGCAAATCAGGTCTTTGTACATCCGGGAGGTGTTAACGGAAAAACCGAACTTGAGCAGGTGCGCCAACGCATCCAAGGTGACGCATCACTTTGGAGCAGCACAGGTAAATATGCGCCTTTGCGTGCACTCGCAACGCCACACGTCAAAACCCAGGCGCCTTGTAACGTGCAACGTTGCGAAGAAGAGGCCAAGGCCGATGCCAAAAAAGCCTATGCCAATGCGCTTGCGTGGTACTACACCGGTGATGCGCAGTACGCCGAGAATGCCATGCAAGTTTTTCGCATCTGGGCCAACGACTTTGAAGGTTATAAGGTCGTACCTGGCATCAGCGGCCAGGCTCAGCTAAACGCGGGTTGGATAGGCGCATTGCTTGGCTCAGCGGCAGAGGTTTTGCGCAGTTATGCGGGTTGGAGTGGCAAAGAGCAAGCGGCCGTGAAATCCTTATTTGCCACTCGCTTTTATCCGGCATTGCACCAAGAAAGCGAGTGGAATGGAAACAACGATCTGACACAGATAGATGCGCTGATGAGCATCGCTGTATTTTCTGAAAATGAATCGTGGCTGACCGAGGCTAAGGACCGACTGCAACGGCGCAATCCTAGGTTTTTCTATTTGCCATCCGATACAGGCATTGACTACAGATCTACAAGCCCATCGTGGTATAGCCCTACCCGATGGATTGCCGGGGTTACACAGGAGAGCTGTCGCACCAATGCCAAGTTACCGAACGACAACGGGCACCACACCCAATATGCACTTGCCTCTGCACTGCGTGCTGCAGAGGTCGCCTGGAACCAAGGCGACCACAGCGTTTATGGTCTAAACCAAACGCGCTACACCGCAGCCATGGAGCTTTTGGCCTTGCAAGTTTTGTCGGGCGACATGCAAGGTGTGTGTGCCGACCCCAAGACAACCGCAAGCTTGTTTGACACCTGGATGATTGGCTATAACCATTACCACCGTCGTATGGGAATTTACCTTCCCCATACGCAAAAATTGCTCAAAAATAATGAGTCACGAATCTTTAAATCTGACTGGAATATTTTTTATGAAAGCCTTACCCACGGTGATTAGGGGGAATCCTGCATGAGTGCCAAACCCATCAGAAAAATAGTGATTGTTGGAGGCGGTTCTGCGGGGTGGATGACCGCAGCGCCTCTGGCCCAGAGGCTGCCCCCCGAGTGCGAAATCACCTTAATTGAATCGCCAGAGATCGGTACTATTGGAGTGGGTGAGGCCACCCTGCCAACCATTCGCTTTTTCAACAAGGCTCTCGGGTTGGACGGGGCAGATTTCGTTCGCAAAACCAAGGCTACCTTTAAGCTGGGTATTGAGTTCAAGGATTGGGGTCATATCGGCAACCGCATTTTTCATGGGTTTGGTGACTATGGCCCCTCTATTGAGAACCGCTCGCCGCACATGCACTGGATGCGGCTCAAAGGTCTTGACGCCCATTTTCCACCACTAGACGACTTTTCAGTTTCGGGTGTGATGGCTCGCAATCTGCGGTTTACACCTCCGGTGGGTGAACAGGCGTCCGCAAGTAACGCCTTCTCCTACGGATTCCATTTCGATGCCGGTCTTTATGCAAGCTATCTTCGTGACTATGCCGTTCGGCTTGGCGTTCGCCGGATCGAAGCGACGATTATTGACGTAGTGCTCCATCCAACTAACGGTTTCATTGATGCAATAAACTTGCACGATGGGCGACGCATTGAAGGAGACCTTTTCATCGATTGTTCGGGTTTTCGCGGGCTACTGATCGAAGGAGCCCTGAAGGCGGGCTATGACGATTGGAGCTCTCAACTTCCCTGTAACAGTGCATTGGCAGTGCCCTGTGCAAAAGTTGCAAAACTCACGCCGTTTACCCGGTCTACGGCCAAAGCTGCCGGTTGGCAATGGCGTATTCCATTGCAGCATCGCACGGGCAATGGCCATGTGTATTGCAATTCATTTATAAGCGACGAAGAAGCTACACGGGTACTGCTCGAGGGACTTGATGGTGAAGCTCTGGATACGCCACGGCAATTACGCTTCACGACTGGGCGTCGCAAACGGTCATGGGTCAAGAACTGCGTCGCCATTGGTTTGTCCGCCGGATTCGTGGAGCCACTGGAGTCTACAAGTCTGAGCCTCATCGAAACGGCGGTAGGCATGCTCATTGAAAATTTCCCTAACAGCGATTTTCGCCCAGAACTAGCAGATGAGTTCAATCGTCAGATATCTTTACGCTATGAGTCAGTGCGAGATTTCATCATCTTGCATTACAAGCTCACCAGCCGCACCGATTCGGAGTTTTGGAAGTACTGCGCCAACATTTCAATTCCCGATTCGCTGAGTCATCAGATTGAACTTTTCCGTGAAACGGGACGAGTGGTCATTTACGACAAAAGCGGCTTTATGGAGCCTTCCTTCATCGCGATCATGATGGGTTTGGGCATAAAGCCAAAAGCATATGACCCATTCGTCGATTTGATGGACCTTGTCTCTTTGCGTCGCCACTTTTCCAACGTCCACAAAGCGATAGCCCATACTGTACGCAATATGCCCGACCATACCGATTACATTGAAAGGCACGTTGCCGCCTAGGCTACAAGTCACCGGGTAAATATACTGCCCAGTTGCTAAAGCAAATGCTTTATCGGTTCCATTTTTGGATGGTGACCACTCTAGCAGCATCCAAATGGCCTGCTAGGCATCAAACGGTCGCCCATGCAACTTCCGCTTCACTACCGGCACCGTGAGCATGGTGCTGGCCAGGGCCATCAGCAAGAGCGCGGTAAAGGCGTCGTTGGAAATAATGCCTTTGTCCAGCAAGATGTTGCAAAAAATTATCATGATCAAAGCCTTGGTCTGCAGCAACCAGCCTATCAAAGAGGCTTCGCCCTGTTTCCAACCCAGCAGGCGTCCGGCCATGTGTACACCCAATAATTTACCGCTCACCGCAGCCAGCAACAACCAGGCAGCCGCCACAAATACAGCCACTCCGCCCATACCCCATTGCGTACGCAGGCCAGTGCTGAGGAAAAACACCGGCATCATCAGCAGTAACACATTGTGCCGCAGTGCATCGCGCTGGGCCTGGTCAATGGCGTCAGCATCTATCACAACGCCGGCCAAAAATGCACCCACCATAAAGTGCAATCCTGCCACGTCAGCGCCCAGGGCGCATAAAGCCAGCCAAACCAGTCCCAGATAAAGACGGTCACGTGCCGGTATTCGCGGAGTGATCGCGCGCAAGGCCCAGGACAGCAGCACAAACAAGAGCAGGAAAACGACCTGTAAGCCCGCCCTCTGATAGTCCATAAGTATCAGGGCCAAAACGCCCCAGATTAAGATATCGTCCAAACTGGCATAGCGAAGAATGCGCTGGCCCAGGTCGGTGCGCAGAATTTGGAGTTTCTCCAAAAACAAGATCAAGATGGGCAAGGCCGTTACTGCGCAAGACATGGCTACCCCCAACACAAACTGCCACTGTGTACCGCTTGGCCCCTGCCATCCGGGCTGTAACACCATTGCGTAGGCGGCTATCGAACCCAAACCCAGGGGCGCAGACAGGGCTAAAGAGGCCGTGATCACACTTTCGTGCCGATGCCGCCAAGCTTGGGCCAAATCTAGCTCCAAACCCGCAAGCCAGACAAAAAGAATCACACCCCACCAGGCCAAGCCGTTCAAGCTGCCCAGGACGGTTGGTGTAAATATCGCTTGGTAAACCTGTGGAAATTGCTCTCCCAGGATGCCTGGCCCCAGCAAAATACCTGTGCCGATCTGAATTACTACCAAGGGTGCATAGTTCTCTGTATCGGCCAGACGCCACACCGCAAAGGGCAGGCCAAATATGATGAGGAGGGCTGCGAGGAACAGCTCAGAGGTGCTCATCGATGCGTATTGCTTTTATGAGGGCGTGGCGCCTTATTGGGTTTACGAATTTGGGACTTGTGGGCCGCTAGCACCAAATCGGGCTCGTACCCGATGAACCGTTGCAAGACCGAGGCGGCAGCAACGTATGTGAGTTCGCAGGCCGGCTGCCGAATAGCGCTAAAAGGTGCCGAGGTGTTCGTAGAAGTGAAAATCATTAATCTAGGCCTGTTCTCAAATTCAGGGACGTCCCCCCACTTGTTTTTCGGCATGAGCATCAAAGCGAGCACTAATAATAGCCAAGAATTCATTTTGGCATAGCTACTGAAAACGATACCTTGAGCGCGCAATGGCATCCATCAATCAATAAATTTAGAGAATAAAGGTTCGCATTGATTAATGACGGCCATTTGCCTGAAGATACCTGGCAAGGCCGTACCGGATTTGTCCACCGCGCGGTGCTGGAAGATTTTTCCGACTTGTCCGGCCACCAGGTCTATGCCTGCGGCGCCCCGATCGTGGTGGATTCTGCCAAGCGCGACTTTGGAGCGCTAGCAGGATTGCCCGCTGAGGAATTTTTTGCCGACGCCTTTACTTCGGAGGCGGATAAGCATTAGGCGGTTCATCGGAGCCGTCCGCTTTCACAGTGCTCGGTCGTTGGCTTAGCACCACCGCAAACACTACCACCAGCGCGCCGGCCTGGGCCATCGGTGTCATGATCTCGGCCAGATAGATCCATGCGAATAAGGCGGCAAATACCGGCTCCATCGCATAAATAATGGCCGCCTGCTCGGCCGACACATGGGTCTGCGCTACGGCCTGCAAAAAGAAGGTCGCAGCAGATGCCAGTGCGCCTAGGAACAACAAACCGAGCAGGACTTCCAAATTGATCAGTGCGGGCAGGCTAAGCACCCGCGTTGCCCCGCTATCCAACAGCATCCACGCCACGCCAAGGGCCGCCATGCACAAGACCTGGGCCGACGCCAATTGCACCGCTTTGTGCAGACGCGCACGCGCCGACATACCCATGGTGTAAACCGCGTAGGCCAGCGCCGACAGCAAAGTGGCCACGTCGGCCCACAAATCGGACTCCCCGTCGTAAGACATCATGCCTATGCCCAAACAAGCCAAGGCCGCCGCAACAAAAATCAACCAACCAGGGCGCCCACCCAGCAACAAGCCCAGCAGGGGCACCATCAGCACATTGAGGCTGGTGAGAAATGCGCTGCGGTTCGATGCAATGAACTGCAGCCCATAGGCCTGCGCCGCCATGGAGACCAAGGCCAGCGCGCCAAGCCAGCAACCATCACGCCAGGCGGCGGCGCTGATACCGCGCACAAACGGCAACATGCAAAGCGCTGCAATGCAAAAACGCAAGGCAGAAATTTCCACACCGGTAAGCGTACCGGTAGCCACTTTCAGAACTGGAAACGTCAGTCCCCATACGACGGTGACCAGTAACAAAATCAAAGGATAACGGAAATGCATAGACTCAAAAACCTGAAATATTTACTCGCCTAAATACGCAGCCCGCACTTTCGGGTCATTGAGCATGTGCTTGGCGTCTCCGCTCATGGTGATGATGCCTGACTCCATGACATAGCCGCGGTTGGCAATGGACAAAGCACGGCTGGCGTTTTGCTCGACCAAGAGCACCGTCACGCCTTGTGCATACACGTCTTGCACGACTTCAAAAATTTTGTCCACCATCAAAGGGGACAAGCCCATGGACGGCTCGTCCAGCAACAGCACTTTGGGGCGGCTCATCAAAGCACGGCCCATGGCTAGCATTTGCTGCTCACCACCGGACATCGTGCCTGCCAATTGCGTGCGACGCTCTTTGAGGCGCGGGAAGATGGCAAACATTTTGTCAATGTCATCCTCGATACCGTGCTTGTCGTCGCGGATGTACGCGCCCATGTACAGGTTCTCCATGATGGACATGCGCGTGAACACGCCGCGCCCTTCGGGCACCATGGCCAAACCTTGTTTCACCAGGTCCCAGGGGCCTTGGCCCCGAATACTTTTTCCCATGTAGGCAATATCACCCCCGGCCAAAGGCAGGGTGCCAGTGATGGCCTTCATGGTGGTGGTTTTACCTGCACCGTTGGAGCCGATCAGGGTTACCAATTCGCCTTCGCGGACTTCGAAATCCACCCCTTTGACGGCCTGTATGCCGCCGTAGGCGACTTGCAGGCCGGTGACTTGGAGCAATGTGTTGCTGGTCATATGCTTTCCTTCTAGGGCGGCACGCGCCACCCCGGTAGATGAAGAGTGTTTAGTGGCCGCTGGTGCCCAGGTAGGCTTCGATCACTTTGCTGTCTTTCTGTACTTCGGCGGGCGTGCCGTCAGCTATCTGCTTGCCATAGTCCAGCACGGTGACGCGGTCGCATAAACCCATCACCAGTTTGACGTCATGCTCGATCAGCAAGATCGTGCGCTGGTCATTGCGGATGCGGTCTATGAGTTCGCGCAGCATAATTTTTTCGGTGGCATTCATACCCGCTGCTGGCTCGTCCAGTGCGATGAGTTGCGGATCGGTCGCCAGTGCGCGGGCGATCTCTAAGCGTCGCTGGTCGCCATAGCTCAAGGTGCGGGCTTTGTAATCGGCAAACTTACCAATGCCCACATAGTCCAGCAGTTCATGCGCACGTTGGGCAATCTGCGCTTCCTCGGCCTTAAAGCCAGGGGTCCGAAACATCGCCCCCAACAGGCCCGAATGGGTGCGCACATGGCGGCCCACCATCACGTTTTCCAGCGCCGTCATTTCAGCGAACAAACGGATGTTTTGAAAGGTACGCGCAATGCCGGCTTGGGCTACTGTATGCACGGCCGTAGGTTGATAGACCTTACCGGCCAGGGCAAAGTTGCCACTGTCAGGCGTGTACAAACCGGTCAGTACGTTAAAAAAAGTGGTCTTGCCCGCGCCATTGGGGCCGATCAGGCCATAGACCTGGCCGCGCTCAATGGTGATACCCACATCGCTTAAGGCTTGCAGGCCCCCAAAGCGTTTAGAGACGCCAGAGACTTGTAAAACAATGTCTTTGGAAGAGGATGTTGCTGCTGTGCTCATGTGCATCCCCTTTCTTACGCTTTAGGCGCGTTGGCCAAAGATTTGCCATGCTCAGGCGAGGGCCACAGGCCACGCGGACGCATCAGCATGATCGTCACCATTGCCAGGGCGATGAGTAACTGGCGCAAGATGGAGGCATCTAAACGCCCGTCGGTCATGGTTTGCAAGGGGCCGGCCACATAGCGCAAAACCTCGGGCAGCGCCGAGAGCAGCACCGCGCCCAAAATCACACCAGGCAAATGCCCGATGCCGCCGAGCACCACCATGGCCACAATCATCACCGACTCCATGAGGCTAAAGGACTCGGGCGAAATAAAGCCTTGAAAGGACGCAAACATGGCGCCAGAGACGCCACCAAAAGTAGCACCCATGCCAAAGGCCGTGAGTTTGAGGTTGCGGGTATTTATACCCATGGCCTTGGCGGCGATTTCATCTTCGCGAATCGCCATCCAGGCGCGGCCTATGCGCGATTGCTCCAGGCGGTGCGATATCAAGATACTGAACAAGACCAGCGCCAAAAACAAGTAATAGTAGAGCGACACCGAGGCGAACTCGATACCCCCAAGCACCATTTTTTTGCCAATATTGATGCCGAAAAATTGCAGCGAATCAATTTGCCCTATGCCTTTGGGACCATTGGTGATGTTGACCGGGTTGTCCAAATTATTCAGGAACACGCGGATGATCTCGCCAAAGCCCAGGGTCACGATGGCCAAGTAGTCACCACGCAGGCGCAACGTGGGCGCGCCCAGCAGCACACCGAAAATGCCGGCCAAGCCCGCACCCAGAATCAGCACCAGCCAGATCGGGGTGTGCATACCCGTGGGGTAAGCCGCAGCCAGCCATGCAAAGGTTTCGGTCAGGTGCGGTGAATTTAGGAGCCCATAACTGTAGGCGCCAATCGCAAAGAAAGCCACGTAACCCAAGTCCAGCAAACCAGCATAGCCCACCACGATATTGAGCCCTAGCGCCAGCAGTACGTAGAGCAAAGCCATGTCGGCGATACGCACCCAGGCATTGCCAAAGTTTTGTAAGACCAGGGGCAAGACCAGCAAGAGCGCCGCAATTAGCGCATAACGAATCAAACTTTTTTGTGTCATGGCTATGTCCCCTTTAAGCCCGGTCTGCGACACGTTCACCCAGCAGTCCCGAAGGGCGCAGGGTCAAAACGATAATGAGCACGATAAAGGCAAAGATGTCGGAGTAATGGCTGCCCAGCACGCCACCCGTCCAATCGCCGATATAGCCTGCGCCAATCGATTCGATCAAGCCCAGCAAGATGGCACCGACCACCGCGCCTGCCAAATTACCAATGCCGCCAAACACCGCAGCGGTGAAGGCTTTGAGGCCAGGCAAAAAGCCCATCGCATGCTGCGCGGTTCCGTAGTTGGAGGCGTACATCACACCGGCAATTGCGGCAAGCACAGCGCCGATCACAAAGGTGGCGGAAATCACCACATCGGGCTTGACACCCATGAGGCCGGCCACGCGCGGGTTTTCGGCAGTGGCGCGCATAGCACGCCCGAGCTTGGTGAAATTAACCAGCCAAGTCAGCAGCGCCAGAGACACGGCCGTGAACACCAGGATCATGACCTGCGTCGGTGTGATCACCGCACCCAAAACATTGAAGGGCTCACTGGGCAGCAGCGTGGGGTACGACTTGAAGTTGGGCTTCCAGATGATCATGGCCAAAGTTTGCAAGAGGATGGACATGCCAATCGCGGTAATCAGCGGGGCCAGTTTGGGGCTATTGCGCAAAGGGCGGTAGGCGATTTTTTCAATGATGAAATTAAGTGCGGCAGCCACCACGCAGGCCACCACCAAGGCGATAAGAAGAATCACATAGCCAGGCCAGTCAGGATGCGCCGGGCGCAGCAAACCGATCACGGTCCAACTGGTCAGCGCCCCCACCATCATGACTTCGCCGTGGGCGAAGTTAATCAGGTTAATGATGCCGTACACCATGGTGTAGCCCAGGGCGATGAGCGCATACATGCTACCCAGCACCAGGCCATTGATGACCTGCTGTACAAAAATATCCATAGATAACTCCGAAGGTGGATGGCCGGGTCAGGTACAAACCCGGGCGTGCGCTAAGCGTTTGATAGCAATAAACCGGCCAAATGCAGCTCAGGGCTGCAGGCCCATTGCCGCGTGCGGCGATTCTAGCCAGTTGCCCTGCTTCACACGCCGCCCATTTTGTGGGGTTTACCCGCGTTGACAAAACACACTCATTCTTAAAAGAACAACTAATTGGATGCTTTCGCAAGGGCATTACGCGTACGTAAATCGCGCAATTTTTCTGCAATCCGAATTTCCAGGCCGCGCTCTACCGGTTGGTAAAACTGCATAGCTTCCATGCCCTCGGGAAAATAGCGTTCGCCTGCTGCGAACGCACCCTCCTCATCATGGGCATAGCGGTAGTTTTTACCGTAGTCCAGGTCCTTCATCAAGGCGGTGGGCGCGTTACGCAAATGCAGTGGTACCGGGCGTGTGCCCTCTTTTTTGACCAG
>CANKNK010000018.1 GCA_947483455.1 Comamonadaceae bacterium
CAGCCGCGCGGATGCCGAAATCATGCACGGACTCGCCAGGCTGCGCATTCTCGAAAAAATAGGGCTGGCCGATATGGCTGATGTTGGGGATGGGTAAATCGCCTTGCGCATGCATGCCGCTCATACCGCCCAAGGAAGCGCCAGCCATGGTGCTGCCATGGTAAGCATTGGTGCGGCTGATGATGATCTTGCGCTCGGGCTGGCCCAGCAAGTCCCAGTAGCGGCGCACCATGCGCACATTGGAGTCATTGCTCTCACTGCCGCTAGAGGAATAAAACACATGTTCAAAACTGCGCCCGCCCACCGTCGGCGCCAGCGAGGCCAGGCGCGCTGCGAGGGTCGCGGCGGGCACGTTGGTGGTCTGAAAAAAACTGTTGTAGTAAGGCAGTTTGAGCATTTGCGCATGGGCTGCATCGGCCAATGCTTTGCGGCCATAACCTACGTTGACACACCACAAACCGCTCATGGCGTCTAAGACGCGATTACCTTCGGAGTCCCAGACGTAAATGTCTTTGGCCTCGGTCATCACCCGGGCGCCGCGCGCATTGAGGTCTTTGAAATCGGTGAATGGATGCAAAAAATGCGCGCTGTCCAGGGCCTGGATGTGGCTGGTATCGACGAGTGAATTCATAGAAGGTATCAGAGGCAAGATGGAATCAGATTGATTTTTTCGGCAGCGACCTAGGTGCGCGCTGCGGACTAGACATGCAAGAGCAAATGCTCGCGCTCCCAGGGGGAAATCACTTTCATGAACTCTTCGAATTCGAGCTCCTTGATTTCCGAGTACACCGTAATGAATTCTTTACCCAGCACCTCATGCAAGTCCGACTCGCGACGCAACCAGTCCAGCGCCTCGCCCAGGCTGCGCGGAAGTGCGTAGGGCGACAAATAGGCGTCTCCCTTCATTTCGGGCTTGGGGCTAATCTTGTTCTTGATACCGAGGTAGCCGCAAGCCAAGGTCATCGCCATGGCGACATAAGGATTAGCGTCCGAGCCAATCACCCGGTTTTCCACCCGGCGTGCCGAAGGCTCGGAGATGGGCGACCGTATGCCCACCGAACGGTTGTCATAGCCCCATTCGATATTGATGGGCGCTGCTGAATGGCGGGTTAAGCGCCTGTAACTGTTCACATAGGGCGCCACCAAGGCCATGGCAGCCGGTATATAGCGCTGCAGGCCGCCGATGTAATGCATAAACATTTCCGAGGCGCTACCGTCCTCTTTGCTAAAAACGTTTTTACCCGTATGCATGTCCACCAGACTCTGGTGCACATGCATCGCGCTACCCGGTTCACCCGCAATGGGTTTGGCCATGAAGGTGGCATACATATCGTGGCGCAGCGCCGCTTCGCGCACGGTGCGCTTGAAGAAAAATACCTCGTCGGCCAGGCCCAGCGGTTCGTTGTGGAAAAAATTAATTTCCATTTGCCCAGCGCCGACTTCATGGATCAGCGTGTCGACATTGAGCTCCATCTTGTCGCAATAGTCGTAAATTTCTTCAAACAAGGGATCGAACTCATTGACCGCGTCGATGCTATAGGCCTGGCGCGAGGTCTCAGCGCGGCCGCTGCGGCCTATGGGCGCTTTGAGCAAGGTATTGGGGTCGGTATTGCGCGCGGTCAGGTAGAACTCCAACTCCGGCGCGACGATGGGTTTGAGGCCTTCGGCCGCAAACAAGTCACATACTTTGCGCAAGACGCTGCGTGGCGCAAAGGGCACCAGTTTGCCTTGGTGATCAAAGCAGTCATGAATCACTTGTGCTGTCGGGTCCGTCGCCCAGGGCACGATGCGCACGGTGGATGGGTCGGGCCGCAGCTGCATGTCCCGGTCCGTCGGTTCGATCACTTCGTAATAAGGACCGCTTTGCGGAAACTCACCAGTCACCCCCATGGCGACAATCGCCTGGGGCAGGCGCATGCCCCGGTCTTCTGTGAACTTGGCACGGGGCAAAATTTTGCCGCGCGCAACGCCAGTCAAGTCAGGTACCAGGCATTCGACCTCGGTAACGCGGCGCTCATTAAGCCACTGTTCCAGGTCATTAAAAGACATATTTTTTGAATCAGACATGGTGTATTCCCTCCGTTGCCGACGGACCTGCTGGGCCGCCTGCCAATCCTATAGTTATGTAATTGGGGGCTATTTTGCACCAGTTCGGTGTGCCCTAAAAATAGTCCCGGAGCCGGTGGTACAGCATGCCCAGCACCAAACTGGGTGTGCGCAACAAAGCGCCACCGGGAAAGTCATGGTGTTTCAAACGGGAAAACAGCTCAAAGCGCGAGGCCTCCCCAGCGATGGCCTGGGCTACCAGTTGACCGGCCAGCCCTGTGAGCGCCACGCCATGGCCACTAAAGCCTTGGAGGTAATAGACGTTGTGACCCAGGCGCCCAAAATCAGGCGCGCGGTTCATGCTGATATCCACAAAACCGCCCCAGGTAAATGCAATCGGTGTATGGCGTAACTGAGGAAACACTGCTGCCATATGCGCGGCCATGCGTTGCTGCAAGCGCGCGGGCGTGCGGCTCGAATAGCTGACCCGCCCACCAAAGAGCAGTCGCGCGTCTTGGCTAAAGCGGAAATAGTCGAGCACCACATTGTTGTCACACGCGGCAGCACCGCTAGGAATCAAGGTCTGCACCAGCCCCGGGTCTAAGGGCGCAGTAGCGACGATGTAGGTGCCCACCGGCATGATGCGTGCGGCAATCGAGGGCGCGAGCCGCGGCGCTAGCGCAGGCAAGCTGCAATTACCCGCCAACAGGACATAGCGTGCACGCACCGTGCCTTGCGCGGTGCGCAGTCGCACCGTGGCACCTGGTTCCATGGTCAACGCAAGCGTGTTCTCGTAAATTTGCACGCCTAGCGCCAGCGCAGCGCGTGCCAAGCCCAAGCCATATTTGAGCGGATGCACATGGCCAGAGCGCTTTTCGTAGGCACAGGCTACATAGCGCGGGGCGTCAATCATGGCGCGCACCTCAGCGCCATAGGCGCGCGCCGTGGACAGGCCATAGCGTGTGTCCATGGCATCCATTTCGGCATCCAAGGCACGGGCTTTGCGCGGGCTGTCGGCGACATACAAATAGCCATTTTTACGCTCGCATTCGATGGCCCATTGGGCAATGCGTGCATCCATCAAGTCGATGGCCTCTAGACCCATGTCCCACATCTGGCGCGCCGCCTGCATGCCCAATTGCTGCTCCAGCTCCGATTGCCCACTGGCATAGCCCACGATGACCTGGCCACCGTTGCGCCCCGAAGCACCGCTGCACACCCGATCGGCTTCTAACACGGTCACCGTGAAGCCGCGCTGCGCTAGCTCAATTGCTGCCGACAATCCTGCAAAACCGCCGCCCACGACCACCACATCGGTTTGCACCTCACCGGCCAAGGGCGCCAGGGGTGCCGGGCGTGTGACGCCGGCTTCGTAATAGCTATGGCGATTGAGTTGGGTGTCAGATTGCAGCAGCGAGCCCATAAAAACCACTTTCGTTGGGGCAATAGGGGTAGCAGGCAATCAGTCCGTGGCCATACGCTTAGCCACTTGTCCGGATAAATAAGTCCAAACCATGGTGGCGGCCGCATGGCTGGTCAGCTCGGCGTGGTCATAGGCAGGAGCCACTTCCACGCAATCCATCGCAACACAGTGCAGCGTCGCCAGCGCCTCTAGCCAAGTCAGCAGCTGGCTGCTGCTCATTCCACCGGGTTCGGGCGTGCCCGTACCCGGGGCGAATGCGGGGTCCAGACAGTCAATATCTAAGGTCAGGTACACCGGCCTATTGCCCAAGCGTTGCCGTACTTGCGCAATCAGGGCTTCAAGATGGGGGCCATCGAGGCCGCGCATTTGGCGGGCGGTGAAGATCAGGCCGCCCTGGTCGGCCACATACTGGCGCGCAGCGCGGGCACCCGAAGAACGCAAGCCGATTTGCACCGTGTGCTGCGGGCTGACCAATCCTTCCTGGATCGCCTCATAGGTCCAGGTGCCGTGGCCCGACGCCTCGCCGAAATGGTCCGTCCAGGTATCGCAATGCGCATCGAAGTGCACCAAGGCCAATGGCCCGAAACGCGCCTTGGCAGCGCGCAAGAGCGGCAAAGTCACGGAATGGTCGCCGCCCAAAAAAATGCAATGGTGTTTAGCAAACAGAGGCGCGGCTTGTGCTTCAATGCAGCGACGCACTTCGACCAGTGAGGTGGCATTGGGCAGCGCCATATCGCCCGCATCGCCCACCATACCCCAAGGCGAAACCTCGAAATGTGGATGTATGCCGTCGCACAGCATCAAGCTGGCACGGCGAATTTCCTGCGGGCCAAAACGTGCACCAGGTCGGTTGGTCACAGCACCATCAAACGGTACCCCCACAATCGCAAAGGGCTGCGCAATGAGTGCTTCACTGGCCAAGAAAAAATTCGTGTTGCTCGCGTATGCAAACTTAGCCGTACTCATCGGTTAACCTCCAATAGCTGGCATGGTAACCGCCTTGGGATCCCAACCCCCTGAGGCCCGCTGCGCTTGCCATACTTTGCCCTCGACAACTGCCCTGCTGCCCGCGTGACCCACCGATTCCAAAAACCCCTGGCCTACGCCAGCCTTGCGCTCAGCATGGCGCTGGTTGGAAGCTATGTCGCCCTGTCCAAGCCACTGGTGACCATTCTCCCGGTGTTTTTGCTGGCCTGGCTGCGTTTTGGCATTGCCGCCATCGCCATGATGGCTTGGCTGAAAAAGCCGAAGGAAGAAGGCCCCTTAGACCGACGCACCTGGGGCTTCTTATTCCTGGAGTCCTTCCTGGGTAACTTCCTGTTTTCGATCTGCATGCTGTTTGGCGTGAGCATGACCAGCACCCTGTCAGCGGGCGTCATCCTGTCCGCTATTCCTGCGGCCTCGGCGCTGATGGGCTGGTATTTCCTCAAAGAGCGCATTGGCTGGCGCATTTGGGCCGCCGTTGCGCTGGCCGTGCTCGGGATCGCGCTGCTGGCCTTGGCCCGTTCAACGCCCGCAGCAGCGACTCCGGGGCTTGCCGCAGGGTCCCAGGACTATCCGCACGCCCTGTGGGGAAACCTGCTGTTATTTGGCGCCGTGTTATGTGAAGCCGCCTATGTGGTGATCGGCAAACGCCTATCGGCCACGGTCAGTCCTAAACGCATTGCGGCCCTTATCAACCTCAATGGTTTCGCACTCTCCACGCCAGCGGGCCTATACCTGGCGTGGCACTTTGACTTTAGCGCGGTACAGGTGCAATGGTGGCTATTACTGGTTTTTTATGCGCTCGCGGCCAGCGTATGGGTCGTGTGGTTATGGATGACGGGACTCAAAACCATCCCAGCCACCCAAGCAGGCGTGTTCACCGTCATGTTGCCGCTGGCCACTGCCGCCATCGGCATTCTTGGCTTTGGCGAACAATTCACACAGGTGCAGGCCGTCGCCTTCGCACTGGCCCTCTTAAGCCTTTTGCTGGCCACCTTGCCCGAGCCCAAGGTGCATCAATGGGACCAGGCCTGATCGCAGATCAACACGCCGTCTTCATCGGCATACAGCCATTGCCCGGGGGCGATAGGCACGCCTTGCACTTGCACTGCTACATCACGTTGACCGGTTTGGCGCTTTTCGGTAGGCATTGGCATCAGCGCTAACGCACAAATACCCACTTCGCAGGCGGCCAATTCATGCACATCGCGCACGCAACCATCGACCAGCACACCGGCCCAACCATTGCGCGCTGCCAGCGCGGCGATATTGCCGCCTACAAGCGCCCGCCGCAATGACGCGCCGCCATCGACCACCAATACTTGGGCCACGCGGCCTTGGGCACTATCGACCCAGCCGGGCTCTTCCAGCGCCGCTTTGACCATAGAGTTGTCCTCAAAACACTTCACGGTGCGCACCGGTCCACCAAAGGCCCTGCGCCCTCCAAAGTGTCGGAACACGGGCGGTAAAACCGCAAAATCACTCTGGGCGCGGCGCATGAACGCATCACACAGGTCGGTGGTGGCAATGGGTTGGGACATAAAGTTTTCCGCTTGAACAGCCCCGAAAAAGGCCGCGTGTCATCAAAAAATAGGACGAAATAAAGTATGCGACTGCAAAAAATTCGTTTTTCCCCTTGGAAAGCACCAATTTCTCCAGTAGCATCCGCCTGCCGGACGTAAAGTTTATCGTTGGCAATCAACTAACCCCCTGAAGGACCACCTCACAATGGCAACTGCAAAAAAAGCGCCCGCAAAAAAAGCGGCTCCCGCAAAAAAAGCAATTACAAAATCCGCTCCAGCCGCAAAGAAAGCGGCTCCGGCCAAAAAGCGCGCCGTTAACGCCGCATTTATGAAACCCCTGACCCCCAGCGCCGCATTGGCTGCTGTGGTGGGCGCCAAGCCGCTGGCCCGTACCGAAGTGGTCAAGCAGCTGTGGGTGTACATCAAGAAGCAAAAACTGCAAGACGCCACCAACAAGCGCAACATCAATGCCGATGCCAAACTCAAAGAAGTGTTTGGCAAAGCGCAAGTCACCATGTTCGAAATGGCTGGCCTGATTGGTAAGCACCTGTCGTGATGTAAGCGGTGCGAAGGGATTCGCACCTTGCATGCATGCACAAAAAAAGGCCGGTTCAACCGGCCTTTTTTGCGTCCTCCCGGTGCAGGGCTCCAAGACTCAATGCAGACGCACACCCTGGCGTTGCAACTCCGCCTGCACAGCGTCGATATCTACTTGCGCCGTGCCCTTGTCCTGTTTGATAGACACGGCCGCGGCCACGCCTGCGCCTTGGCCGGTGACGGTGCAGGCCATCATATTGCGCATGGCCGCGTGCGAGACCATGTCCCCCGCTACACAGCGCCCCGCGACCAAGAGATTGTCCACCTCCAAGGGCACCATACATCCGTAGGGCACTTCGAAATAGCGGCCGGTAGTGGGCAAAATCAGGATGTTGTAGCCATCGATGAACTCAGGAAAAATGCCGATGCTGTCGGCGAACTTGGCCTGGTTGCGCACGTCATCGCTGCATAAGTTGTAACGGCCAATGATTTTGCGCGAATCGCGCACGCCCAGTGTCATCCCAAAGTTGCGCAGCTTGGCGTTTTCAAAGCCAGGTACCACTTTTTTCAGCGCCATCAATGCGTGCAGCGCTTCTTGGCGGCCTTGCATTTCGGCGCGCGTCAAGTCCATCACATCGGTGGGATCAAAACCGTACATATGCGCCAGATTCAGGTTGGTGGCTTCACCGGCAGGCGTCAAAGCCGACCAGGAGCCGCCGATATGGGTGCTATCGGCCGGTATGACCCCGAGCTCGCGGGCGGTATCAAATTCTTTGTCCAGGTAAGGGCTGCGCAGTGTGTCTTCTTTGCCCGTGGTCTCCTGCGCCCAGGTGCGGCTCCAGTCGGCATAGGTGGCCGGCTGGCTTTCGGTGTACTCCAAAAAGGCCTGCGTATCCACGCCCGATGCGTTAAACACCGTGGTCATGCCCAGCATTTTGTCCTTGGGGGTTTTGCGGTAGCTGGCCCCGGCCAGATGGGCGATGTCGGCGTCGCCCGAGCAATCCACAATGCGCTTGGCCAGCACGACTTGTCGGCCCGATTTACTCTCCGTGATGATGCCGCGCAGGCGCTTGCCGTCTTCCTCAAAAATCACGTCCACCGCCATGCAGTGCAAGATCGGCCGCACCCCTGCCTCGGTGATAAGGCGGTCGGCGACGACCTTGAAGAAATCGGCGTCTAGGCACTGGCTGTCGTTGTAGGGCCATTTGATCGCGCCGCCCATTTGCGCGGCGATGCGTTCCATTTCAATGCCGATGCCCTCGCCTTCGACGGTGCCTTCGTAGCGGTACCAGGCCAGAGTTTCCATACCCACGGTGGTAATGACCCCACCCAGGCAACCAAAGCGCTCCAGCAAGACGGTATCGGCACCGGCGCGGCGTGCCGCCAATGCGGCCGATATGCCTGCGGGGCCCGCGCCCACCACCAGCACATCGCAATGGGTAAGTATCGGCAAAGCCTTAGCGGGTTCGTGGTAGAGCTGCTGCTGTGCATCAAGCGCACCCACGGCAGGCGGTGCATGGCGCAGCACCTCGCCCTCGGTGGTTTCGCGGCGGCTGACGGGCATGCGCTGGCCGGCCCAGCGGGTGAGCATGCGCTGGGCGCGCGCGGCGTATTTATCCTCGTCGTTCATGGGGGCACTCCGGCAGCCATTGCGTTGGCAAAGTGGGCGCATTGTGTATGCGCTGCCATTGGGCAATTTATAAAATTGCGCCTCTCAATGGCGCCAACGCGGCAGCTTGCGATTCTCTACCAGGTCAGCACGCAGGTAAATACACCGCTTTTTCACTCTAGACCCCAGGCAAGGGGACCTGACCTGACGGGCAAAACCCTTTGCAAGCCCAAGGCATGGGCCGTGGGCAAACAAGGCATGCGGGCGGGCCGGGTCCATCCGTTTGAGTGGGTGAACTGCATAGAATTGCACAGCACGTCCGAGGCGCGGCCCGCAAGGGTACCGTGGGCCCGGCATGTAAACGCACATTCCTGCATCGGTATTACGCGGAGACACCCCACATGACAGAAGAAGCAACAGCGCCCAGCTCGCCGGCACGACGTCGCGCGGGTCGCGGCAGCGGAACCATCCGCGTTGCACCCTCCACCACCAAATACCGCAATCTCAAACACCGCCTGCCGCCCACGCCCATGGTGTCGGAAGACGAGTTAGAAGCGATCCATCACGCTTCACTGACCATTTTGGAAGAAATGGGCATGGACTTCATGCACCCCGGCGCGCGCGAGATTTTGAAAAAAGCCGGTGCCGATGTCCGCGAAGGTTCCGAGCGTGTGCGCTTTGACCGCAATTTGATTTTGCAGAGCATAAAAACTTGCCCCTCGGAATTCACGCTGCATGCGCGCAACCCGGAGCGCAATATCCGCATCGGCGGCAAGAACTTGGCCTTTGCGCAAGTGGCCAGCCCGCCCAATTGTTCGGACATGCAAGGCGGACGGCGCGCAGGCAACCAACAGGACTTCCGCAACCTGGTGAAACTAGCGCAGCGCTACGACATCATCCATTGCACCGGTGGCTATCCGGTGGAACCGGTCGATTTGCATGCCTCGGTGCGGCACTTGGACTGTTTGTCCGACATCGCCAAACTCACCGACAAAGCTTTTCACGCCTACTCGCTGGGCAAAGAGCGCAACCAAGATGCGCTAGAAATCGTGCGCATCGTGCGTGGCATCAGCCATGAACAGCTCGAGCGCGAACCTTCGCTGTTCTCCATCATCAACAGTTCTTCGCCGCTGCGTCTGGACACGCCCATGCTGCAAGGCATCATGGAAATGTCCTCTCGTAACCAGATCATCATGCTTACGCCTTTCACGCTGGCCGGGGCCATGGCGCCGGTCACGATTGCCGGTGCGCTGGCGCAGCAAAACGCCGAGGCGCTGGCCGGAATTACCCTGACCCAATTGGTGCGCCCTGGCGCACCGGTGGTCTACGGCGGTTTTACCTCCAATGTCGATATGAAGAGTGGCGCGCCCGCTTTTGGCACGCCCGAGTACATGAAAGCCGTACTGGTAGGCGGACAACTGTGCCGCAAATACGGTATCCCTTACCGCACCTCGAATGTGAATGCCGCCAATACCGTGGACGCACAAGCGGCCTATGAATCGGTGTTTTCTTTGTGGGCGCTGACGCAGGCCGGTGGCAATTTCATCATGCACAGCGCCGGGTGGATGGAAGGCGGCCTGACCGCCTCGTTTGAAAAATTTATCCTCGACTGCGACCTCTTGCAAATGGTGGCCGAGTTCCTCACGCCCCTGGATGTCAGCCCCGCCGGGCTGGCGCTCGATGCGATACGCGACGTGGGCCCCGGCGGCCACTACTTCGGCACGGCGCATACGCTTGAGCGTTTTGAGACGGCGTTTTATTCGCCGATTATTTCGGACTGGCGCAACTTCGAATCCTGGGACGAAGGCGGCCGACCCACGGCCTACCAAAAGGCCAACACGGTTTGGCAAAAAGAGCTCGAAGCCTATGAGCGTCCGCCTATGGATGCGGCCATCGAAGAAGAGCTCGACGCCTTTGTCAGTCTGCGCAAGTCCCAAGGCGGCGCACCCACTGATTTTTAATTTTTTGTTTTTCTCTGGTAGAAGGATTTGCAGATATGAAAACAAGCGCACGGGTAGTCATCATCGGCGGCGGTGTCGTCGGATGTTCGGTGCTTTACCACCTGACCAAAAAAGGCTGGAGCGATGTGATGCTGCTCGAGCGCGACCAACTCACCTCCGGCTCCACCTGGCACGCAGCGGGAGGCTTTCACACGCTCAATGGCGACCCCAACGTGGCCATGCTGCAAAGCTACACGGTCAGCCTGTATGAAGAGTTGGAGCGCATCTCGGGCCAGTCCTGCGGTATGCACAAATCGCCCGGCATCATGCTGGCCGATACGCCCGAGCGCATGGAGTTTTTGAAGATGACGGTGGCGCGCGGCCGCTACCTGGGCATGGAGACCGAAATCATCTCCATCAAAGAAGCACTGAACTACTTCCCCTTCATCGAAGAAAAATATTTTCTGGGCGCGCTACTAGACCCTAATGAAGGCCACCTAGATCCCAGCGGCACAACCTATGCCTATGCCAAAGCAGCCCGGCTTGGGGGCGCCACCATCGAAGTACAAACCAAGGTGGAAAGCTTGGAGCAAAAGCCCGACGGTACCTGGCGCGTGATCACCAACAAAGGCGTAGTCGAGTGCGAACATGTGGTGAACGCCGGCGGCCTGTGGGCACGCGAAGTGGGCCGCATGGTCGGCATTGAACTGCCAGTGCTAGCCATGGAGCACATGTATTTGGTTACTGACGACATTCCTGAAGTGGAAGCCTTTAACAAAAGTGCGGGCAAAGAGATCGGCCATGTGATCGACTTCGGTGCCGAGAGCTATTTGCGCCAGGAAGGCAAGGGCATGGTGCTAGGCGTATACGAGCAGGCAGGCAAGCCCTGGTCTACCAAGACCACACCTTGGAGCTTTGGCCAAGAGCTGCTGCAGCCCGACTTGGACCGTATCGCACCCTCCTTAGAAATCGCCTTCAAGCATTTCCCCACGCTCGAGCATGCAGGTATCAAGCGCGTGATCAACGGGCCTTTCACCTTTGCACCCGACGGCAACCCCTTGGTTGGCCCGGTGCAAGGGCGTACCAATTTTTGGTCTGCCTGCGGCGTGATGGCTGGCTTTAGCCAAGGCGGCGGTGTGGGCCTGGCGCTGTCGAACTGGATGGTCGATGGCGACCCCGGTTTTGATATCTGGGGCATGGACGTGGCGCGCTACGGTGACTGGGCGACGCGCACCTATACCAATGCCAAAGTGCGCGAAAACTATTCACGCCGATTCCGTATCCGCTTCCCCAACGAAGAGCTACCCGCAGGCCGTCCACTGCAAACCACGCCGCTATACGACAAATTCATCGAACAAGGCGCGGTCATGGGCGACTCCTGGGGCATGGAAACGCCCTTGTGGTTTGCACCCAAAGGCACCGAGGCCAAAGACATCGTGTCCTTCCACCGCTCGAATGATTTTGCGCCCATCAAAGCCGAGTGCAAAGCGGTGCGCGAAGCAGTTGGCGTCACCGAAGTGGCCAACTTCGCCAAGTATGAAATCACCGGTCCCGGCGCCGAGGCTTGGCTGCAGGGCCTGATGACCAACACCTTACCCAAGACGGGCCGTTTGCAGCTGTGCCCCATGCTCAACCACCAAGGCAAGATCATTGGCGACTTCACCATCGCCAAGGCCGACGAAGGCCGCTTCATGATGTGGGGCTCCAGCCAGGCGCAGGTCTACCACATGCGCTGGTTTGAGCAGACCTTGCCCAAAGACGGCTCGGTGCA
>CANKNK010000019.1 GCA_947483455.1 Comamonadaceae bacterium
CATGTTTTTTCCACGCGATCCGTTTTCATTCCATAGCAAAATCCCCGCTATGGTGTGGCGTGGGGCAGGTTTTCAGCCGCACCGGCAACTGTTTTTGCAACAAAGCAGCGTCATCAGCAGTTGCGATGCCGGTGACCCTGGACTTCCCGCAGACCATGCGCAATACAGGCCTTGGCTTAGCACTTATCAGCAATTGCGTTTCAAGTACATCATTTCTGTTGAGGGCAATGACGTGGCCACCAATTTGAAATGGATCATGCATTCAAATTCACTTTGTTTCATGGCCAAGCCAAAATTTGAAACCTGGTTTTTAGAAAGTCAACTGGTAGCCGGGGTTCATTATGCTGAAATTGCGGAAGACTTTAGTAACTTGCAACAAGTGTTCGATCACTATGAACGTCATCCGGACGAAGCCTTAGCCATCATCCACGAAGCGCAAGCTTATACCCGCCAATTTCTGGATAAAGCGTCCGAACACTTGCTGACGCAACATGTTTGCCAAGCCTATTTTTCTGCCGTTTCTCCACCTGTAAGTCATTGAGACGGTTTTGTTCAAAGGCGGTTTTTAGAGGCTGGCCGAAATTATCCAGTGAAATATTTGCAAGTCGAAGTTGGCTATTCCACTTCTACTTAGGCAGACAATGGTTTGCAATACTAGCTTGACGTATGCAGAGTGTACGATTCCGAACCAATTTGGCGATACCTGCTTGGCGTGTGTCCTGATCGGCGGACTCAAGTAGCATGGGTGCTATTCCAAGATAACTCGTTTTCTCAATGCGAACTCTTGCACCCACACTAAGCCTGGACCACCTTCGGCGCTTTGCCGTCGCCCGCAGTCTTTTTGCGCCGACGAACTTAGGGAAAAGCGCTGCGATAGCCTTCGAGACGTTTAGCCCAGTAATCCGCACCGATGTGGTCAATCCGTACCCCCGTGCGCTCGTTGGCGGCGTGGATGAATTTTCCCGAGCCAATGTAAATTCCCACGTGCGAGTTAGGCGACCCTAATGTATTGAAGAACACCAAGTCCCCAGGGACCGCCGCATTGCCCCCAATGGCGCGGGTTTTGTTGGCTATATCAGCGGCGCTGCCACGCAGCTCTACACCGGTGGACTCTTTGTAAACAAAGCTCACCAAGCCCGAGCAGTCAAAGCCGGTGTGCAATTTTTTGCCGTTGTATACATAGTTGCGATCGAGCATGGCCATGGCCTGCATGACCACGTCTTGCCGTTGTACCGATAATGCGGCTTGGCTTGTACTGGGGGGCTGATAGGTATTTCCGGCTTGCCGACTTGGCGTAGAGCAGCCTACCAAGGCCATCAATAGCAGGCTATACACCAGGGAGATGTGTCGATAGCGTGGCGTGAACCTCATGTGCTTATTTTGCACCAAGCTCTTTCTAGTGGTTTCGCATTTGGGGTAAAGGTCCAGTTTCTTGCCTCAATGCCATGAACACCGTCATTTAGGCGTGGGTTGGGTAGCGAATACCAGCGCGCAGATTGGCGCCGCGATGCGTTTACACTGACCTTGCATATTTGTGCATGGCTAGCGCGAACTGTCTTTCGGCTGCCCTTTTTTGTCCAGGCTCACACTTTCTTCATTTCGTTGCATTAGCCCCTTATGTTGCTTACCTGCTTCGCACAACGCCTATTGCATCCATGCCAGATCCACCGCATTGCCCGTCTGAGGCAACGGGTGCCCAGCAGGGCCAAGCCAGCTGTGCCTTCAGGGCGGATTTGCGCAGCGTTTCTCCAGGGCTGTGGGCTCTGAATTGCACTTATGGGCATAGCAATCCGTAGCCTGTGGTTCAACTACCGCCAGCGCGTCCAGTGGCGCGAAGGACTGCACCGGGTGTTTCATCGTGGCCCGCAGGATGACCCGGTGGTGGACGGCTTGCGCGGTATGGCCAGCCTGTCGATTGTGTTGTTTCATTGCTTTTACGGTGCGATGGTTTTGTTAAAAGACTTTGACCGCATCAGCGCTTTTGCGGCGCAATTGCCGCCCTGGCTGGGCTTTCTGGCCAATGCCGATAAAGCCGTGGATGTGTTTTTTATGGTCAGTGCCTATTTGCTGGGCGGTGCGCTGATGCGAGAGACTGAGCGCAGCGGCACTATCGCTGCACGCGATTTTTATATCCGCCGCCTGTTTCGTATTTACCCTTTGTTTCTGCTGGGACTGGCCATATACGCCCTGGGCAATCCGGGTCTGGCTGCGCGCAATCTGGTCTATAACCTGCTTTTCATCGACAACTTTCAGATGAAAAATATCATTCCCGTGGGTTGGTCGCTGTCCATTGAAATGCAGTTTTACCTGGTTTTACCCCTGCTCATGGGCTGGCTGCTTCGGATGCCGGGGCAGGGCGGCTTGCGAGTCTTGCAAGCCTTGTTCCTGATGTCCTTTGTGCCGATATTGACCACGGCGCTGCTCTACCCGGTCACCTACGAAACGCCGTTTTATCTTTTCCATCCGCAGCGTGTGGCGCCCGAGCTGTTTCTCAATGTGATGTATTTCCAAACCCACACCCGTTTCGGCCCCTTGTTCCTGGGGCTGATGTGGGCCTGGGTGCGCCACCATGACGCGGTGCTGCCAGCGCCACCCGCACGCGGCTTCGCCTGGGCGCTAGGTGGTACGGCCCTAGCGCTGGTGTGGGCCTATTTTCCGGTCTATCAGCAGGACGCTTGGTACTACCAACATTTTTCACCTTGGGTCAACCTTGCCGGCCAAGTGTTGCACCGTAATTTGTTTTGCCTGGGCGTATTGTTGTTGGTGTTGCTGGTGCAGGCCGGTGGCGCGGGCACGTGGTCCACGCGGCTGGCGCTAGCGCTACGCGCGTTTTGGGGCTGGGCTCTGTGGCGTCCGTTTTCTCAAGTGGTATTCCCGGTGTATTTGTTTCATTTCCCTATGGTCCTGATTGCAGCCATACTTACCTTTCAAACCACCGATGCCTCCACGATCGGCATGATTTCGGTATGGCAACTCCTGTGCATGTTCGGCCTAGCGGCCAGCCTGTCCTTGCTGCTGGGCATTGTGCTGCACATCGTGATCGAGCAGCCCATGATCGATGCCGGCCAAGCGCTGTTGCGTGACCGGGCAGAGGCTGTGCCTCTTAGGAATAGCTGAGATCTAACAAGGCTCTTCGGGCGCCGACTTGCTAGTAGAGCATTGCGCCTTGGCACCGATGTGGTGCAAAATATTCCGTTTTGGTGCATTCCTACAAGCAATGGGGTGTACTTACATCTAGCCGCCCAGCGCTCAGGCGGCACGATGCGTGCTTAGCTTGAGGGCCCCCTGGTTGGAAAACGCGGAGTCCCGATGAGCAGTCTGATATTCAATGAGATGAGCGACGCGCAGGGCGTCGCCCGCCCGCATTACCAAGCCTTTGACGGCTGGCTTAAAGGCATTTCCCGCGACACGGTACAGGTCAAGCAGACCGAGGCGGACCTGATATTTCGGCGTACCGGCATTACTTTTTCGCTCAATGGCGACGAGGGCGGAACCGAGCGGCTTATCCCCTCGGACCTGATACCGCGCATCATCCACGGCAAAGAGTGGGCGCATCTGGAAAAAGGCTTGGTGCAGCGGGTCAAAGCCATCAATATGTTTTTGCATGATGTGTACCACGAGCAGCACATTTTGAAAGCCGGGCTGATACCCGCAGAACAAATCCTGGCCAACGCGCAGTTCATGCCCATGATGCTGGGCCTGGACTTGCCCCATCAAATCTACGCGCACATTGCCGGTGTGGATATCGTGCGGCATTCAGACGGTGATTTTTATGTTTTAGAAGACAACTTGCGCGTGCCTTCGGGTGTCTCTTACATGCTGAGTAACCGATTGCTGATGATGCGCTTGTTCCCCGATCTGTTCCGTCGCTACGCGGTACGCCCGGTGGAGCACTATCCGGCACTGCTGCTGCAAACGCTGCGCTCGGCCAGCTGGGTGGACCAGCCTACCGTGGTCTTGCATACGCCGGGGCGCTTTAACAGTGCCTATTTCGAGCATGCGTTTTTGGCCAAGCAAATGGGCATCGAACTGGTCGAAGGCTCGGATCTGTTTGTGCGCCAAGGCCATGTGTATATGCAGACGACCGAAGGCCCGCAGCAAGTCGATGTCATCTACCGCAGGGTGGATGATTTGTACATGGACCCCTTGAGTTTTGTGCCGGACTCGCTCATAGGCGTGCCGGGCTTGGCCTCGGTGTACCGGCAGGGCAATGTGGTGATTGCCAATGCGCTGGGAACCGGCGTAGCGGACGATAAATCTATTTATCCCTATGTGCCAGACATGATCCGCTTTTACCTGGACGAATCCCCCATTTTGAACAATGTGCAAACTTGGCAATGCCGCAAGCCTGACGAGTTGTCCTATGTGCTGGCGAATTTGGCGCAATTGGTGGTGAAAGAAGTACACGGGGCCGGTGGCTACGGCATGCTGGTAGGGCCGACCGCCAGCAAAGCCGAAATCGACAGTTTTGCCAAACGCCTAAAAGCCCAACCGGATAACTACATCGCGCAGCCTACCCTTAGCTTGTCCGCTTGTCCGATTTTTGTGGACCAGGGCATCGCGCCGCGCCACATCGATTTGCGCCCCTTTGTGCTCATGGGCAAGGACACCCGCATCGTGCCGGGTGGTCTGACGCGCGTGGCTTTGCGCGAAGGCTCGCTGGTGGTCAATTCATCACAGGGCGGCGGTACCAAAGACACTTGGGTCTTGGAAGACGAGGAGGCATTCTGATGCTCTCGCGTGTAGCTGCTCAACTTTATTGGCTGTCGCGTTATTTGGAGCGGGCAGAGAATATGGCGCGTATCTTGGAAGTGGGGCAATCGTTTGCGCTGCTGTCCCCCTCTGACAATAGCCGTTCCGCGCCGGATACGGTCAGTGAGCCGCTGGTCATCACCGATACCTTGGCCGCCTTTGAAGCCACTGGGCGGGCCATGCGCTCCGACCAGGTGGCACAGTTTTTAGCCTGGGACCCGGACCATCCATCGTCCATTTTCAACTGCATACAGTCTTGTCGCGAAAACGCGCGCTCGGTACGTGGCGCAATGACAGTGGAAATGTGGGAATGCATTAACGACACCTGGCTGGAGTTGCTTTCGCGCAAAAAGAAAATAAAGTCGCCTGACCATCCGGTGGACTCCTCGCTGTTTGAATGGATCAAGCAGCGATCGCATTTGTTTCGCGGTGTGACGTTCGCCACAATCCAGCGCGATCAACCGTACCACTTCATCCGCCTGGGCACCTACCTCGAACGAGCCGACAACACCGCACGCATCCTGAGTGTGAAAACGCAAGTGCAACACGCCGAGAGCAACGATTTGGTAGGTGACTATTACCGCCTGGGTGCCGTGCTGCGCTCGGTCAGTGCGCTAGAGGCCTATCGCGATACCTACCGCGATGCCATCGACGCCGATCGCGTCTCGGAATTGCTGATTTTTAACCCGCGGGTGCCGCGTTCGCTGCATTTTTGCTTAGTCGAGACCGCCTACATCCTCAAACAATTACCGCAGCAGACCGGCCGTGAAGCGCGCAAGCGTTGCGCCAATCTATTGACCCATCTGCGCTACGGCAGCCTGAGCGAGGTGTATGAAAGCGGTTTAGAAGAATACTTGGAAAACTTTGTAAAAGAAAACATTGCCTTGGCCCAAGCAGTGCAATTGGATTACCTGGAGTCCATCGCATGAAGCTGCACGTTTTTCATGAGACCAGTTACCGCTATGACCAAGCCGTGCGCCGCAGCATACAAATGTTGCGCATGACCCCGGCCAAAACCCAGCGGCAAAACGTCTTGCACTGGCACTTGGAACTGCCCGGCAAGGCCACGGCTTGGACCGATGCCTATGGCAACTTCTGCCATTGCCTGGTGCTGGAAAACGCCAGCCAGGACATCGTGCTGCGCGCGCGCGGAAGTGTCGAGTTGATGCAGTCCGATCAGGGCGAGCCTGAGGGGCCGGTACCGCATACGGTCTATTTGCGTCCCACCACACTGACCGCCATGGACCCCGCTATGCGAAGTTTTATCGAGCCCTTTCGCGCCACCGTGAAGTCGCGCCCCTACATGGCATTGCATGATGTGATGCTGGCCTTGCTCGAGCGTATGCCCTATGAAACCGGTATCACGCATGTCGGCGACTCGGCGGCGCAGGCTTTCGCCAAAGGCAAGGGCGTGTGCCAGGACCACACCCATGTATTTCTGGCCTGCGCGCGATTTCTTGGCGTGTCTGCACGCTATGTCAGCGGATATTTGCATTCGGCGCACAACGAGCAAGTGGCCAGCCATGCCTGGGCCGAAGCCTGGGTGGGCGGACGCTGGATCGGCTATGACGTCAGCAACTCCAGCGACGCCGACCGCGGCCATATACGGCTGGCCCATGGATTGGACTATGGAGACGCCAGCCCGGTGCGTGGCATGCGCATCGGTGGTGGCAAAGAGACGCTGCACAGCTATGCAAAAGTAGAATCGGGCCTTCAAGATCAGCAATAAGGCGAGAAATGACGTACTGTGTTGGCATGGTTCTCGATGAAGGACTGGTGTTCGCCTCCGACTCCCGCACCAACGCGGGTGTGGACCATGTATCTACATTTTGCAAGATGACGGTCGTCGAAGCGCCGGGGCAAGGCGTCATCGTCATGCTCAACAGCGGTAACCTGGCGACCACGCAGCAAGTCGTCAGCCGCATCAAGCAGCACGCCATCGAAGCTGATAAACCACTGACCGCACACGCCTCCATGTTTACCGTGGCCGAGTTGGTGGGCCGCGAATTGCGTAAAACCATACTCACCACCCAAAACGAAGCACCAGAGCAAAGCGACGTAGATTTCAGCGCTACCTTTTTGGTTGGCGGTCAGGTCCAAGGCGAAGCGCCGCGTTTGTTCATGGTCTACCCACAGGGCAATTTCATCGAGTCTACGGCGGACACGCCGTTTTTTCAGATCGGTGAGAGCAAATACGGCAAACCTATTTTGGACCGCGTCATACAACCGGCTATCAGCATGTCGCAGGCCATCAAGTGCGCACTGGTGTCCTTCGACTCCACGATCAAAAGTAATTTGTCTGTAGGCTTACCGATTGATGTCGCCATGGTCAAAACCAATGACTTGCGGGTGACCAAGCGGCACCGCATCGATGCAGAAGACAGCTACTTCAGAGATTTGCGCTCCAGCTGGAGCCAGGGACTGCGCCAGGTGTTTGGGCAATTGCCAGATCCGCAGTGGCTCAAATAAGCCAGCGGTGGAGTGCGGCCTGGCTCACATGACTTTGAACAAGCCGGCCCAAGCGCCCCTTTCAGACCAAACCATTAGTTGCTAAGTGCGCTGGCAAACAACCGCGCATACTGTTGATAAAGCGCAGCGCTTGCGCCCTAGGCACATCTTGGTGAACCCTAATCACGGCTTCTTGCAGCCAGCCTTCCCCGAGCGCTATAGCGCGCCCCACGCCAGCGAGCAATCCGCAATCCACAGAAGGCGTGAGCCATTGCCCATCGATAAGCAAGGCAATATTGCCGCGCGTGCACTCGGTCAATTGGCCGTCGGTGTTAAAAAGCAAGGTGTCAAAGTCGATCGGGTCTCTGGGGGCGAAAGCATCGTAATGTGCGCGTCGGGTGGTTTTGAACCGGACAAATTCGCTTTGTGCTTCTTCCATGGGTGACATGGCAAGCCGCAGCTGTACGGATTGCGTGACTTGCTGTAGGGCAAACGCTTGTGCGTTTACTTGTCCCTTTGCATTTGAGCGCAAACGTACCCTATGCAAACCTTGGGGAACGCGCGCGGCCAGTTGCGCCAGAGCGGACTTCACTGCAATTGCATCCCAGTCATAGGCGAAGTGCTGCGCCGCTGCTTGCATACGCTGGAGGTGCAAGTCCAGGTGGCGGTACTGGCCTTTGTCCAAGGCCAGCGTTTCGAGCAGTTCAAACTCTTGGCTGGTACGCTCTAAAAACCCGCGCTTGGCGCGCCATTCGTCCCACTCGCCATGCGCGCTGGCATCGGCGGTGATGCCGCTGCCGATACCGCATTGGGCGATTCCATTGTGCGCGCTGATAGTGCGAATGGCTACGTTAAAGGTCGCATGACCGCCAGGGCGGACCACGCCTATCGCTCCGCAATACAGACCACGCGCCTGGGGCTCTAACTGGCGAATCAGGCGCATGGCTTGGAGCTTGGGCGCGCCGGTGATGGAGCCGCAAGGAAAAAGGGCTTTGAAAACGTCCACCAGGCTGGTGCCGGGGCGCGTTTGGGCCTGCACGTCTGAGGTCATTTGCCAGACGGTGGGCAAGGCCTGCAATTGAAACAAGCGCGGCACTTTGACGCTATGGGGCAGGGCGATACGCGAAATATCATTGCGCACCAGGTCGACGATCATCACGTTTTCAGCTTGCTCTTTGGGCGATGCGCGCAAGGCCTCCGCCCGGGCTGCATCGTCCTGGGCATCTTTGCCGCGCCGCGCGGTGCCTTTCATGGGACGCATGAGGAGTTGATCGCCCCGCCAGTCAAAAAACAATTCGGGTGATACCGAAAGAACTACCTCTTGGTCCGTGTCTATATGGGCTGCATACCCACCCGGCTGCGCCCGACGCAAAGCGTCGAACCAGGTTCGCAGGGAAGCTTCTTGGGTGTTCGGCGGTAGGCTTGCGTGCAATGGACTGGTGTAGTTGACTTGGTACACATCGCCATCGCCGATAGCCTGGTGGATGGTGTGGATGCTGGTATCAAAAGCTTCGCGAGTCTGGCCTTCCTGCCAGGCCAATGGCGGCAACGGTTCTGTAGCGTGCGGTCCCGGCGGCAGTGCTTGCTGGTACACCCCAAACCATGCCAGTGGCAAACCATCGCTAGGCGGGTGCACCTGGCAGGCGCTGTCAAAGGCCGGGGCCGCCTCATAGCGCACATAACCGACGCACCACAAGCCTTGCGCTGCGTATTGGGAAACCGCTTGCAATACCGCTAGGACTTCGGATAGCTCATCAGCGCGCAATATGTGCAGCGCGTGTTGGAATTGCGCATGCAATCCCTCGCCGCCGTAGGGGTCGGCAAAGTCAATGAGCGTATACAAAAAATGCGTCCCTTCAAGCCAGGTCAGTGCGCGATTATCGCCTTGCCTTGGGCCTCAAACTTGCGCCTTATGCGCCTAGGTGCAGTGGCTTAGGCGCCGCGCTGGTGCAGCTTGATAGTGCGCTTTGGCTTGGCGCAGGCCATAGCCTTTTCAGGACGGAAACAGCTCGCGCAACTTCAACTTGTAAAACTTGCCTGTCGATGTGCGCGGCACTGCGGCGATGCTTTCGTAGCGATCTGGCAACTGCCATTTGGCGAAGCCGTTGGCTAGCAAGTGCGAATTCAGCGCTGCGGTGTCCAGAGTTCGGCCCGCCTTGGATACCACGCAGGCCAAGGGGCGCTCGCTCCACTTGGGGTCCGGGATGGCAATCACCGCTGCTTCGGCAACATCGGGGTGCCCCATGAGGGCGTTCTCCAAGTCGACCGAGCTAATCCATTCGCCGCCGGATTTGATCAAGTCCTTGGTGCGGTCGGTAATGCGCACAAAGCCGTGCGCATCCATGGAGGCCACATCGCCGGTGCGTAGCCAGCCGTCGGCCGAAAACTTGTCTTCGCTGATGGGCACTTCGTGGTAACTGCCGGTGATGAAGGGGCCGCGCACTTGTATTTCGCCGACCGCTTGCCCGTCCCAAAGCGCATCTTTGCGATCCTCGCCGCGCATGCGGATGTCCACCAGCGGTACTGGAACGCCGGCCATGGCGGCGCGCCGGTAGCGCTCGTCGGCATCGGCGTGGATGAACTCGGACTTGGTATAGGACACGGTGGCCAGGGGCGATGTCTCTGTCATGCCCCAGCCTTGTTGAATCCAAATACCGTGCTTGTCAAATGCGCGTATCAGGGACTCAGGCACCGCTGCGCCGCCGACCAGGCTGCGCATACCAGAGGGCAGTTTCCAGCGGCCCGGGTCTTGTTCTAGCGAAGCCTCGTAGCGTTGTATAAGACTCATCCAGATGGTAGGCACACCCAGTGAAAGTGTGGGTGGCTCCAGCTGCATCAGGTCCAGCAAATCGTCCGGGTGTAAATGCGGGCCGGGTAATACCAGTTTGCATCCCGTCATCACTGCGCCATAAGGAATGCCCCAGCTATTGGCGTGGAACATGGGCGTGACTGGCATCACCACATCGGCGCTGCGCAGGCCCCAGCAGTCGCCCACGCAGCCCACCAGCGTATGCAAGACCGTGGAGCGGTGCGAATAGACCACGCCCTTGGGCTTGCCCGTGGTGCCCGAGGTGTAGCACATGGACACCGCGTCGTCTTCGTGGTGGCTGACATACTGAAACGCATTACCGTCTGCCTGCTCTAGCAGGGCTTCGTAGTCCAAAAACGGCGCTTGCACCGTCGCGCCCGAAAACGGGAACACGATGATTTTTTCGAAATGGCATTGCGCTTGGAATTGCGCCAGCAAGGGCAGCAGTACATCGTCCACCACCAAAAAGCGGTCCTTGGCATCGTTGGCGATCCAGGCAATTTCGTCGGGCGCCAGACGCAAATTCAGGGTATGCATCACGCCCCCTGCTGCGGGTATGCCGAAATAGCATTCCAAATGGGCGTGGTGGTTCCAACTCAGCGTGGCCACCCGGTCGCCTGGCTGCAAACCCAAGTCCAGCAGGGCCTGTCCGAGTTTGCGGGTGCGGGTATAGAAGGCGCTGTAGCTATGGCGCCGCAGGGACTTATCGGGCAGGCGCGAGACTATTTCATTGCTGGCAAATAATTGTCCTGCACGCTCCAAAAAATGGTTGAGCGAGAGCTGCACCGGCATCATGGTGCTGCGGATAGGGCGGGTGGCGGGCATAGACAGTCCTTGCAGAAACGGTGAGTGCAACACCGGTTCGGACCACTATAGCCCCGGGGCGGGGCTCAGACCATGGGGGATTTCCCCGGTTTTCAAGGGCCTGTTGGGCCTAGTCAATCTTGAAATTAAATTCCTGCGTCACGGTCACTTCTGCGCCATCGGCCACGCACTTGTACTGCATGATGGCCGCCTTGACTGCGGCGTGAAACACCCTCGGACCGGCCAGGATATTGACATCTTGCACCACGCCACCTTTGAGCACAATTTGGGCTTTGACCACGCCTTGCGTGCCGTCTTGCAGCGCGCGCCTAGGCATCTCGGGCGCAACTTGGGTTGGGCATAAGACCCCAATGGTCTTGGGTGCCGGTGGCGCAGGCGGTGGGGCAGGAGGCGCCGGTGGTGCCGCAGGCGCAGGAGGAGGAGGCGGCGCAATCACATGCGGCGTGGGCGGGGGCGTAGCCACCGACTGAATCGCCGGCGCAGTGCTGGTCGCCGGTGGTGGAATGTCCGGTGGCGGCACAAAGGGCGGCGGCGGCGCCTGCACCTTGGGCATCTCGGGCGGCGGCTCTATTTTCTTGGGCGGCGGTGGTGGTGGGGGCGGGGGGATGATCACCTCTTGGATCAGCACCGCTTCCAAAGGCTTCTTCAAAAGCGTCAGGCCTTGGCGCGCCAGACCGGAGATCAGTACATAGCCCACCACCAAATGCACGGCCAGCACAAAGGCAATGCCCTTGAGCCGGCGGCTATTGTCTTGCTGCCCAAAACCATAAGGCGAGCTGCTGTTGGCACCAGGCCCTGAGCTTGCCATATCACCGAGTGCGCTCATTGGACAAACTGCTCCGCGCCGATCACGGCAATCTTGGTCAGCCCGTGGCGCTTGCTGCCCGAGAGCACATTGGCAAACACCGCATAGCGCGCATCCTTGTTAGGGCGGATATGCACCTCCGGCTGCGCGGCCC
>CANKNK010000020.1 GCA_947483455.1 Comamonadaceae bacterium
ACCTTAAGCCTGCACCGCCTCGACAAAAAACTTCACCCGCCGCACGCCGTTCCATTCGTCGGCGTCTAGCCTGAAGGCCATGGTGACTTTGGCGGGCAGGGGCTCGGTGTGACCGAACCAGATGCCGTCCACCGGTTCGCCCTGATGTTTGAGCTTGAGCGCCAGATGCTTTTCGCCGACGATGCGTTGCGATAGCACTTCCACTTCCTCGCTGAAGGTGGGAGTGGCAAAGCCCTGGCCCCAGACCTCTTTGTGCAGCGTGTCCACCAGGTCCACGCGGCGGTACTCGGGCGCCAGTGGCCCGTCGGTGGCGAGGCGGCGCTGCAAGGTGGCCTCGTCCAGCCATTCGTGCGCCACTTCGCTCAAGGCCTGTTCGAACGTGTCCAGGTGCTCTTCGCTGATGGTGCAGCCTGCCGCCATGGCGTGGCCCCCAAAGCGCAAGAGCACGCCGGGATAGCGCTTGGCCACCAGGTCTAGCGCGTCGCGCAAATGAAAGCCGGCGATCGAGCGGCCCGAGCCTTTGAGCTCATGCTCTTTGCCCGGTGCTTGGCTGGCGGCGAACACAAAGCTGGGCCGGTGAAATTTGTCTTTGATGCGCGCCGCCACGATGCCGACCACGCCTTCATTGAAGTCGGGGTCGAAAACGCAAATCGCCGGTGGCGCTTCGTCTTCGGCGTCGAACAAGGACTCGGCCACTTGCATGGCCACGTCGCGCATATCGCCTTCGATGACGCGGCGATCGCGGTTGATGCCGTCCAGCGCGCGCGCCAGTTCGTCGGCGCGCGCCGGGTCGTCGGTGAGCAAGCATTCAATGCCCAGCGTCATGTCCGACAAGCGACCAGCCGCATTGATGCGCGGCCCCAGCGCAAAGCCAAAGTCCTGGCTGGTGGCAATCGCCGGTTTGCGCCCGGCTGCGCGAAACAAAGCCTCCATACCCGCCGGCATGGCGCCTGTGCGCACCCGCTTTAAGCCCTGCGCCACCAGGCGGCGGTTGTTGGCGTCCAGACGCACCACGTCGGCTACGGTGCCCAGTGCGACCAAGGGCAGTAGGGTGTCCAGCTTGGGCTGGGTGGCGGCATCAAACTTACCGCGCTTGCGCAGTTCGGAGCGCAGCGCCAGCAGCACATAAAACATCACGCCCACACCGGCCAGCGCTTTGCTGGCAAAGCTGCAGCCGTGTTGGTTGGGGTTGACGATGACGTCGGCGTCGGGCCGTTCGGTGGCGGGCAAGTGGTGGTCGGTCACCAACACTTGCAGACCCAGCGCTTTGGCATGCGCCACGCCTTCCACGCTGGCGATGCCGTTGTCCACGGTGATTAACACGTCAGCGCCCTGGGCTTTCACGCGGTCGGCAATCGGCGCGGTCAGGCCATAGCCATCGACCACGCGGTCCGGCACCAGATAGCCCAGCTGCTCTGCGCCCAGTAATTTCAGGCCGCGCATCGCCAGCGCGCAGGCAGTGGCGCCATCGCAGTCGTAGTCGGCGACCACGCACAAGCGTTTGCCCTGCGCAATGGCGTCGGCCAATAACGTGGCGGCGGCGTCTATGCCCAGCAGGCCCGCAGGCGGCAAGAGCTTGGACAGGCTGTCGTCAATCTCGTCAGTGCCGGTAACGCCACGCGCTGCATAGAGGCGCGCCAGCAGCGGGTGTATGCCGGCCTGCTCCAGCGCATACACGCTGCGCGGTGGAATATCGCGGGGGATGATTTTCATAATGCTTGTAGGAGGTGGTAAAGCGTCCGGGGGCGCCATGCTTGCTGGATCCCTTGCCACAGCGAGGCGCGACCCAAGACATAAGGGCATGCCCTTTGTTCGCCGCAAAAAGTGATGGTAAGGCCTGCGTGGAGATCGGGTGCATGCCGCCCAGCCAAGGGGGCAAACACTTGTGCATCGAGGTCCTGCCAGGCCTGTATCCACGCTTGGGGGTCGTCCTGGAGTGCTCCGCCAGCCAGGCTATCGATGTAAATCGCATGCGGGTTGGTAGCTCCCAATCGGGTGCCGGTTTGGGTGAGCGCTTGGTGGACGGGGCTGACGGGCAAGGCATCGGACGCGCTTGGCTGCACCGGGCTACCGGTGCCGCTGATCCAAAAGCCACTGACAGGCGCTTGGCCACGTGCGCTGCGCGCATCGTTGAGCGCATGGGTGTAGAGCAGCATTTGCATTTCGTTTTGCAAGCGCCGCAGGCCTTGCGCGGCGCTTTGGCGCGGTATCCAAGGGTCGATAGGCTGAGCGCGCACGCGCGCTAGCGAGGCGCTGGCCAGGTCTTGGAATACTTGCCCCTGCGCTAGCCAGCTTGCGGGGCTGTGCCAATGCAGGGCGATGCCGTCTTCTTCAAAGTAGGGCTGCATCGCCGCCATCAGGGTGCGCGATTCGTCCTCGGTCAGTTCCAAGCCACTGGGGTCTTGCATGGCCACATGGTCGCTGTGGATTTGCAAATGGCAAGGGCTGATCAGTGCCCAGTGCTGGCCGTTTTGGAACAGACCATGGGCTTGCGCCAGCCACGCGGCCCAGGGCACCAAGCCGTCGGGGTAGAGCTGGCCGCTAGCTAGGTGTTCGGCCAGCGGCGTCAAACTGTCTGGGCTACCGGTATGCAGCGTCTTGGCCCTAAGCTGCGGCAACAGGGTTTGCAGATGGCCCAGTTGCAGCGTGGCGCTGGCGGCGCGGCAGCGGGGCCCGGGGGCTGCGGCGTGGGAGATCACAATGTGCATGGCCCGATTGTCCTGTACTGCCCGGTGCATGCGTCGGCGCGCGCGGCGCTAGCAACAAGGTGCATCGACGCACGCTCGCCCGATGGGAAGGCTGCGACTTGGGAAACTGCCACAATCCGTCCGTAATGAACCTTCCCTTTGAATTGCGTATTGGCTGGCGCTATACCCGTGCGGGCCGCAGCACCCGGCGCAACGGCTTTATCTCGTTTATATCGGGCGTGTCTATGCTGGGCATTGCGCTAGGCGTGGCGGCGCTGATTATTGTGCTGAGCGTCATGAACGGCTTTCAGCGCGAAGTGCGCGACCGCATGCTCAGCGTGGTCTCGCACATCGAAATCTATGCCCAGGACGGCGCAGCCTTGCCCGATGCAGCGCACACGCTTTTGCAAGCGCGCCAAAACCCACAGGTGGTGGGTGCAGCGCCGTTCATTGCGGCGCAGGCCTTGCTGGCGCGTGGCGAAGATATGCGCGGCGTGCTGGTGCGCGGGATTGACCCGGTGTTAGAGCCCGAGGTCACTGAACTGGGCAACCCCGAGCAGCGCGCCGCTTTGCAGCGCCTGAAAGCGGGCAAGTTTGGCGTGGTGTTGGGTAGCGAGCTGGCACGGGCGCTGGGGGTGCGCGTGGGTGACCCGGTGACATTAATAGCCCCCAGCGGCCAGCTCACGCCCGCAGGTGTCGTGCCGCGCCTCAAACAAATGGAAGTGCTGGGTACTTTTGATTCCGGGCATTTTGAATACGACTCCACGCTGGCGCTGGTGCATTGGGAAGACGCCGCCCGCATCTTCCGCCTAGAAGGGCCTAGCGGTGTGCGCCTGAAGCTGCGCGATTTGCACCAGGCACGTGCGGTGGGTGCCGATTTGCAAGCGACCATGGGGACGGGCGTCTACGTGCGTGACTGGTCGCAACAAAACCGCAGCTGGTTTGCCGCAGTGCAGGTGGAAAAACGCATGATGTTCATCATCCTCACGCTCATCGTGGCGGTGGCCGCCTTTAATTTGGTGAGCACGCTGGTGATGACAGTGACGGACAAGCGCGCCGACATTGCGATCTTGCGTACCCTAGGGGCCAGTCCGGCCAGCATCATGGGGATTTTTGTGGTGCAAGGTGCGCTGGTGGGAGTGATTGGCACTGCGCTGGGTTTGCTGTTAGGGCTTGGTGTCGCCTTCCATATCGATGTCATCGTGCCTGCTATCGAACGCGCCTTGGGTGCCCACTTTTTGCCCCAAGATTTGTACCTGATCAGCCGCATGCCTAGCGATCCGCAGGCAGGTGATATCGTGCCCATTGCCCTCATAAGTTTCTTGATGTCATTTGTGGCCACGCTGTACCCTAGCTGGCAGGCCTCCCAGGTGAATCCGGCAGAGGCCTTGCGCTATGAGTGATGCCTCGAAAAATGCCTCCGACGTGCTACTCAGCTGCAGCGGCCTGGGCAAGCGTTTCCATGAAGGGCGTTTGGATGTGACGGTGCTGCGCGGTGTGGATTTGCAAGTATGCCGGGGTGAGACCGTGGCGATTGTGGGCGCCTCGGGTTCGGGCAAGAGCACGCTTTTACATTTACTGGGCGGGCTCGATGCGCCCAGCAGCGGTAGCGTCACTTTATGCGGCCAGGCTTTAGCTTCCTTAGACCCAGCGGCGCAAGGCCGCTTGCGTAACCGGCATCTGGGCTTTGTCTACCAGTTCCACCATTTGCTACCTGAGTTCAGCGCCGTGGACAACGTGGCCATGCCCTTGACTTTGCGTCGCATAGCGCCGGCCGACGCGCGCAAAGCGGCGTTGGCGATGCTAGATAAAGTCGGCCTGGCGCAGCGCGCAGCGCACCGACCCGCGGAGTTATCCGGCGGCGAGCGTCAGCGCGTTGCCATTGCCCGCGCTTTGGTGACCGCGCCCGACTGCGTGCTGGCCGATGAACCTACCGGCAACTTGGACCGCAGCACCGCCGACGGCGTGTTTGATCTGATGCTGCAACTGGCGCGCGAGCAAGGCACCGCTTTTGTATTGGTCAGCCATGACCAGGCCTTGGCGGCTAAATGCAGCCGGCGTTTGCGTTTGGACCATGGGGTTTTGCAACAAGACGGTTAAACCGCTGGAGTAGCTATGACCAGGATGTGGGGTTTTTTCAAATCGCGAGGCATCGCTTTTTGCTTCTGGAGTCTGATAGCCTGCCCGCCGCTCTGGGCTGCCCAGCCGGGGCAGCTTCAAAGCATTGCATCGGCCCGCCCGGATGCACAAATACCGGTGTTTTTCAGCGCCACGCCCAATGCCGCGGCAACGCTAGTCTTATTGCCAGGAGGTGCCGGTGGCATAGGACGCATAGGCGCTGAAGCTTGGCCCGATGGGGCGAATTTTCTGGTGCGAAGCGCGCAAATGTTTGCCGCCCAGGGTTTCCATATCGCGGTGATGGCGCGGCCTAGCGATATGAGCGATATGGATTACCCCTTTCGCATATCGGCGGCGCACATCGACGATATCCGCAAAGTGGCGCAGCAGGCCAAAGAACGCTGGAATGTGCCGGTGTGGCTGGTCGGTACCAGCCGGGGTACGGTATCGGGTACCGCAGCCGTAATTGCCATGCGCGATGAGGGCTTGATCGCCGGTCTGGTACTGACCGCATCTATCACCGCTGGGCAAGTCACAGGTGCAGTCCCAGGTCAGGCGCTAGAAAAAATCACGGTTCCGGTGCTGGTGGTACACCATACCCAGGACGCTTGCAAATTTTGTCCGCCTGCGCTGGCCAAGACCATTGAACCGAAGTTAAGTGCCAGCCCGGCGCATGCAACGCTGATGCTCGATGGAGGCCAAAACCCCACGGGCGACCCTTGCGCAGCCTTGCATTACCACGGCTTTATCGGCATGGAAGCGCAAGCGGTGCAGCAGATTGCCGATTGGGTCAAGGCCCGCAAGCCCTGAACTTTGTGGAGGCGCGCATCGCATGTGGATAGACAGCCACGCCCATCTGGATGCGCCTGAGTTTGCCGCGGACCGCGCCCAAGTGCAGGTCCAAACCCGCGCAGCGGCCGTGGCCCATTGTTTTATTCCAGCGGTTGAGCGCGCTAATTGGGACACAGTGCGTGCCCTGGCCCATGCCCAGGGCGATAGCTATGGCCTGGGTATTCACCCGCTGTACCTGCCGCAGGCGGAGGAGGCAGATTTGCAGGCGCTCGATGATGCCTTGGGCGCGTATACCGCCGACCTGCGCCTGGTCGCTGTCGGTGAAATAGGCTTAGATTTTTTTGTGCCTGCGCTTTGCAGCCCGGCGATGCGCGCAAAGCAAGAATTTTTTTACCATGCGCAACTGGCATTGGCCCGCAAGCATGGTTTGCCCGTGGTGCTGCATGTGCGCCGCAGCGCGGACCGGCTTCTGAAACACTTGCGTGCCGTGGGCCATGGCGGCTACCAATGGCGGGGCATTGCCCACGCCTTTAATGGCAGCGATGCGCAAGCGCAAAGCTTCGTCCACCTGGGCTTGAAACTCGGTTTTGGCGGCGCGGTGACGTTTGAGCGCGCCTTGCAATTGCGCAGGCTGGCGCTAACCTTGCCGCTGGATGCGCTAGTGCTGGAGACCGATGCGCCCGACATACCGCCCCACTGGCTGTACCGCACAGCCGCAGAGCGCGCTAAAGGCTTGGCCCAGGGCCGCAACGCCCCCGAACAGGTACCGCGCATTGCGCAAGTCATTGCCGGCTTGCGCGGCCTGGACCTGGAGGATTTGCGCAGTGCTGTGTGGCGCAACACGCTAGACGCGCTGCCCAAAATCGCCGCACTGGTATAACCAGCGCTTCTTTGACCTCTTGGTGTCCGCTTGAAACCTTCTGCCTACGACGACCTGCCCGAAGTCAATTTTTCGGAAGAAGGCGCTATCCGCCACCTGCATCTGGGCAGCATTTGGATTCAGGGCTCGATGCTGATGGACGAGCCCACGGCGCTGGTGCATGAATACATACAGCGCATGATGGCCTGGTTGATGCTGATGGACCCCTCTACCGCCGCGAAGCGCCAGGCAGTTCAATTGGGCCTCGGTGCAGGCTCGCTTACAAAGTTTTGTGCGCTAGAAATGGGCATGCGCACCACCGCCATCGAACTGAACCCACAGGTCTTGCACGCCTGCCGGGGCTGGTTTCATCTGCCCATGGACAACCCGCGCATGAAAGTGGTTCTGGCCGACGCGGCCCAGGAAATACGGCAAAAACGCTGGCAGGGCGTGGTCGATGCCTTGCACGTCGATTTGTACGACCACGAGGCCGCAGCGCCGGTGCTCGATAGCCCGGATTTTTATGCCGACTGCCGCCGCACCCTGACGGATGATGGCTGTATGACGGTGAATTTGTTTGGCCGCAGCTCCAGCTTTGCGCGCAGCGTAGAGCGCATTGCCAGCGCCTTTGGGCGCGAGGCGATTTGGGCCTTCAAGGCCACGCGCCAGGGCAATACCGTGGTGCTGGCACAGCGCACACCCACGCGTCCCCCGCGTGCCACCTGGGCGGCGCGCGGCGATTACATTCAAGAGCAATGGGGCTTGCCGGCACGCCAGTGGGTGCGGGTGCTCAAGCCAGTGGTGTAAATTTTTAAGAGGAGCACGTATGAAACTAGTACGCTACGGCACTGTCGGCCGTGAGAAGCCGGGCCTGATCGATGGCGAAGGCAAATTGCGCGATTTGTCCGGGATTGTCCCAGACATCACCCCGGACCATTTGAACGACAAAGCGCTGGCTAAGCTGGCCCGCATCAAAACGGAGGCATTGCCTCTGGTGCGCGGCAAGCCCCGCATGGGCTGCCCCATCAGCCAGGTGGGCAAATTCATTGCCATCGGCCTGAACTATGCCGACCACGCCGCCGAGTCCAATATGCCGATCCCGCAAGAGCCAGTGGTGTTTATGAAGGCCAATAGCTGCGTACAAGGCCCCAACGACGATGTGATGCTGCCCAAAAACTCGGTCAAAACCGATTGGGAAGTGGAGCTAGGCGTGGTCATCGGTACCCGTGCCAGCCATGTGTCGCAAGCGCGGGCTCTGGACTATGTGGCAGGGTATTGCACTATCAATGACTTGTCGGAGCGCGAATTCCAGATCGAGCGCGGTGGCACCTGGGACAAAGGCAAGGGTTGTGACACCTTCGGGCCCATCGGCCCTTGGCTGGTCACCCGCGACGAGGTGCCCAAGCCCCAACGCCTGGGTATGTGGCTAGCTATCAACGGCGTGCGCATGCAAACCGGAAACACGAAAACCATGATCTTTAGCGTCGCCAAATTGGTCAGCTACGTCAGCCAATTCATGACCTTGATGCCCGGCGACGTCATCACCACCGGTACGCCACCCGGCGTGGGCATGGGCATGAAGAAAAACGGCAAGCCCGCACCTTCCTACTTGAAGGCTGGTGACACCATCGCCTTGGGCATTGAGGGACTGGGTGAGCAACACCAGCGGGTGGTAGCCTTTAAAAAGCATTGATTCGCTTTGGCGTGGGCCAGGCGGTAGAGCCGCTGCCCAGCCATGACCGGCGAGCCCAAAAAGGCGTGGAATCCCAGGTTGATTGCCGCTTTTTTAGGCATTTGCGATTTAGGTGCAAAATCGCGCCACTCAAATTGACGTTCAGGAGACAATGAATGCGAATCAAAAGTCAAAAAGACTTCTTTGCGGGCCTCATGTTTTTGCTGGTAGGGCTGGCATTTGCCTGGGGTGCCGGTAGTTATTCGGTCGGCACCGGTGCCCGTATGGGGCCCGGCTATTTCCCGATGGTGCTGGGGGTGCTCTTGTCCGTTTTGGGATTGATTGTCACCCTTACTGCCCTGGTTGTTGAGACGCCTGATGGCGATCCGGTAGGTAGTTTTGCCTGGAAGCCGCTGGTCTTCATCATTGCGGGCAATCTGGTATTTGGCGCCTCCATCGGCGGCCTGCCCAGTATCGGGCTTCCCCCTATGGGTTTGATTTTTGGGATTTTTGCCCTGACTTTTGTGGCGAGTAATGCGGGCGATGAATTCAAATTCAAAGAAGTGCTGATTCTTGCAGTCATTCTTTCGGTGTTTAGTTATGCCGCATTCATCATGCTGCTCAAGTTGCAGTTCCCGGTCTGGCCGACCTTTTTGACCCGATAAGGAACTGCCATGGATTTAGTCAATAACCTCGCCCTGGGTTTTGGGGTCGCCTTCACGCTGCAAAACTTGGCGTATGCCTTTACGGGCTGTCTTTTGGGAACACTGATTGGCGTATTGCCGGGCATCGGGCCGCTGGCCACGATTGCTATGTTGCTCCCCGCCACCTATGCCTTGCCCCCGGTGGCCGCGCTGATCATGCTGGCCGGTATTTACTACGGTGCCCAATACGGCGGCTCCACCACTGCGATTTTGGTCAACCTGCCGGGTGAGTCCTCTTCGGTGGTGACGGTGATCGACGGCTACCAGATGGCGCGCAATGGCCGCGCCGGCCCGGCGCTGGCAGCGGCGGGCTTGGGCTCGTTTTTCGCCGGATGCGTAGGCACTTTGATTTTGGCGGCCTTTGCCGCGCCGCTGACCGAACTGGCTTTCAAATTTGGCCCGGCCGAATATTTCTCACTGATGATTCTGGGTCTGATTGGCGCGGTGGTGCTGGCCTCGGGCTCGCTCATCAAAGCGGTGGCCATGATTGTGCTGGGCTTGCTGCTGGGTATGGTGGGCACCGACGTGAACTCGGGCGTGGCGCGCTTTAGCCTGGATGTGGCCGAACTGACCGACGGCATCGGCTTTATCGTGATTGCCATGGGGGTGTTTGGCTACGGCGAGATCATTAGCAACCTGTCCAAGCACGAAGATGACCGTGAGGTCTTTACCGCCTCTGTGTCGGGTCTGATGCCAACCGCCGAGGACTTTCGCAACATGATTCCGGCCGTTTTGCGCGGCACGGCATTGGGCTCTTTGCTAGGCATCTTGCCTGGTGGCGGCGCGGTGATGGCGGCGTTTGCGGCCTACACCTTGGAAAAGAAAACTGCGCTGCGCCCCGGCGAAGTACCTTTTGGCAAAGGCAATATCCGCGGCGTGGCGGCTCCCGAAGCGGCCAATAATGCTGGCGCGCAAACTTCGTTTATTCCGCTGCTGACGCTGGGCATCCCGCCCAATGCGGTGATGGCCCTGATGGTGGGCGCCATGACGATCCACAACATCCAGCCCGGCCCCCAGGTGATGACCAGTAACCCCGAGTTGTTCTGGGGCCTGATCGCCTCCATGTGGATCGGTAACTTGATGCTGGTGATTTTGAACCTGCCATTGATCGGCATCTGGATCAAATTACTGACAGTGCCGTACCGCTGGTTGTTCCCTTCGATTGTCTTGTTTTGCGCCATTGGCGTGTATTCCACGAATAACACCACCTTTGACATCTGGATGGTCGGCATCTTCGGCTTTATTGGCTACATCTTTATCAAGCTGGGAACCGAGCCTGCGCCCTTGCTGTTGGGCTTTATTCTGGGGCCTATGATGGAAGAGTATTTGCGCCGGGCGCTTTTGCTCTCACGCGGTGACTGGACGGTGTTTGTGACCCGTCCGCTGTCTGCCAGCCTTTTGCTTGGAGCGGCTATTCTTTTGAGTATTGTGTTGCTGCCTTCGATCAAAGCCAAGCGCGAAGAGGCTTTTGTCGAAGATTGAGTTTGCGGGCTGAGCCTGCTTTACCGCACCGAAGAAAAAGGCTTGAACCGCGAGGTTCAAGCCTTTTTTTTTGGGGGTATGTCTTATCAGGGCTTCAGATCACCTGCCAAAGATGCCAGGGTTTCGGGCGCAATCGTCAAGTGCGCTGGGTAGTTGGTGTGGTCGCAGCCCAACTTGACACTGGCTCCGGCTTTGACTGCCCCGCACATCGCTGGCGTGAGTTCAAAGCGCACAAAGTGCACCGCCGAGGTTTTTTCATCGTTTTCGCGGTCCAGGTCTTCGTCGGCAATCGCATACACGCGGGCTTGGCCTTCCACTTCCACAAACATACGGTCTTCCACGCCAATCAGGCGGGCTAGTTCGCGCTTGCGTTCGTTGATGTCCGGGTATTCGAGCAGCATGGTGGCTTTCCAGTTGCTGCCATCAGGTACCAGCGGGGCGTAGGCTTCGATCTCTTGAAGAATGCCGTCTTCTTCAAAGATTTTTTCGATGCGCAGCATTTCCTGAATTTGGTAGCGCACCGTGGTCTCGCTCTCAAATTGCAAGGTGATGTTGTCCCCCAACGCGACGCTGCGCAGCTTGCGGTGCGCCATGATGTCGGGTTTGTGCAGTTTGCGGTACTTGGTATAGGCCTCTAGCGTCATCAGGCTCTCGGGGGTGATATTTCCAGTTAGTTGCATAGCGTGGTGCTCTCTAAATATTTTCAGGACAATCCGTAAGCCTTGGCGACCAGGCTGATCGGGTGTTCTTGGGTGGGCGCGCCCAAGCCATTGACTTCAAAGCCTTGCGCAATATGATGGCCGCCCAAAGGGCAATCCGAGCTGATGTAGTCCGGGTTGCTGCCGTCTTTCATGGTGGCCATGGCTTTGAACAAGGGCTTGCCGATCTTCATGGATTGCTGGTGGGTGGCTTTTTTGACGCCAAAGGTGCCGGCGTGGCCAGAGCAACGCTCGTGGGTTTGAACCGTAGTGCCCGGAATCATCTTGAGCATTTCTTCGGTTTTTTTGCCAATGTTTTGGACCCGACCGTGGCAGGGCATTTGGTAGCTGATATTGCCCAGCGGCGTGCTGAACTCGGTCTTGAGCAAGCCGTCGCGCTTGCGCTGCATCAGGTACTCAAACGGATCCCACATGTGTTCCTTGACCAACTGAACTTCGGCATCTTGCGGGTACATCAGCGGGATTTCCTGCTTGAACATCAGCGCGCAGCTGGGCACGGCAGCCAATATGGCATAGCCCTGGCTCGCATAGCGTGCCAAAACCGGAATATTGGCTTCTTTGGACTCGTTCACCGATTCCAAATCGCCTAGCTCCAGCTTGGGCATACCGCAGCATTTTTCTTTGTCTACGATGACATAGGGGATGTCGTTGTGGTCCAGGATTTTGAGCAAATCCAGCCCAATGCCCGGTTCGTTGTAGTTGATATAACAGGTGGAAAAAATCGCCACCTTGCCCGGTGTCTTGGC